>CAZJCB010000101.1:5028-7725 GCA_964544245.1 uncultured Christensenella sp. | reverse complement strand
AAGGATCTGTCTGGGGAATATCGAGTACCATTATTTCGCGGGTTATTCAGGAGGGGGCAAGGCACTGCTGCCCGGAGTCAGCACCGCGCAGGCCATTCAGGCGAACCATCGAATGATGGTAATGGAAGACGCTCGCGCGGGGCTTCTGGAGGGAAATCCCATCAGGGAGGATATCGAGGAAGGCGCGGGGATTGCCGGCATTGATTTCATCCTCAACGTCGTCCTGGATGAGCAGAAAAGAGTGGTGTTTGCCGCCGCAGGCGAGCCCATCCTGGCGCACAGGGAGGGATGCCGGTTCCTGGACAGGTTTTACCTGAAGGAAATTCCAAAACAGGCCGACATCGTGCTGGTTTCCCAAGGCGGCGCGCCCAAGGACCTGAATCTCTACCAGACACAGAAAGCGCTGGACAACGCAAGGCACGCGGTCAGAAAAGGCGGTATCATCATCCTCATCGGCTCCTGCAGGGAAGGGTTGGGAGAGGACGTTTTCCAGGAGTGGATGCTGAGCGCTGCAGCACCGGAGGAACTCATCCAGAGGGTACGCCGCGATTTCCAGCTGGGCGGGCACAAGGCAGCCGCCATCGCCATGGCGCTCAGCCAAGCGGATATCTACCTGGTGAGCGAAATGGACCCTGATTTTGTCCGCAGACTTTTTTTGAAACCCTGCGCCTCCGCACAGGAAGCGCTGGATGAGGCGTTGAGCATACTGGGCCCTGACGCAGGCGTGTTGGCCATGCCTTTTGGCGGCTCAACACTGCCCCGAGTGGTATGATGAAAGTATTGAGAATTGGAAATAGTGAAAAGGAGAGACAAGATGTCCCCTGACCTGAAGGAACTGGAAAAACTTGCAACCAGAATCCGCATCGCCAGCCTGGAAGCGATCAAGGCGCGCGGTTTTGGGCACGTCGGCGGTTCACTGAGCATCGCGGAGACCCTGGCTGTGCTGTACGGCGCCGTGATGAGGGTGGACCCGAAAAACCCACGCTGGGAGGAGCGCGACAAGCTTGTCTGCTCCAAAGGCCACGCCGGCCCGGCAGTCTATGCGGCGCTGGCGTTGAGTGGTTATTTCCCTTACGAGGAGATCAAGACACTCAACCAGCCCGGCACCAATTTCCCCAGCCACTGCGACCGCAACAAGACGCCCGGTGTTGACATGACCACAGGATCTCTGGGTCAGGGCACCTCACTGGCAGCCGGCATGGCTTTCGGCGACAAGCTCAAGGGACGCGACAGCCGGATGTACCTGATCGTTGGCGACGGCGAGCTGAACGAAGGGCAGCCCTGGGAATCTTTTATGTTCATGGTCTCCAAAAAGCTGGATAAACTGACTGTTTTCATCGACTGGAACAAAAGACAACTGGACGGATTTGTGAACGAGATCAACGACCCCCTCGATTTCAAACGTAAATTTGAGGCTTTCGGTTTCCACACCCAGCAGGTCAAAGGCCGTGACATCGCGGGCATCCTTGGGGCTATACGCACGTCGCAAAAGGTCAAAGGAGTTCCCCATGCCATTGTGCTGGACAGCATCAAGGGCGCCGGGATCAGGGAAGTCGAGGAGACCCTGAGCAACCATTCCATGGCCGTTGGGCAGGATGTTTTTGACCGCTGGATCAATGCCCTGAAGGATGATCTGCGCGCGCTGGAAGGGGAGAATTCTCATGCATAAAATCGTATACGACGGGTCCATGGACCCGCGCACTTTCAAGGATGTCGTCGGAGGCACCATCATCAGTCTGCTTGAGGGCGACCCTGACATCATTTACCTGGACGCGGATCTGATGAGCACCATCGGGACCTATAAATACCACCAGGCGCATCCCGAACGCGCTGTCAACGTCGGAATCTCGGAGGCCAACATGATGGGCGTTGCCGGCGGGCTGGCCGCTGCCGGCTTTAAACCCATCGCGCATACTTTTGGCCCCTTCGCTTCCAGGCGCTGCTTTGACCAGGTCTTCCTGTCCGCGGGCTATGCCAGGAACGACATCACCGTCATCGGCACGGATCCCGGGGTATGTGCCGCCTTCAACGGCGGGACGCACATGCCTTTTGAGGATGTGGCACTTTACCGCGCCATCCCGACGGCGACTGTCTTTGATATCACAGATACAGTGATGTTTGAGGACATCCTTTGCCAGGCAGTCAACCTGCGCGGGGTCAAATACCTGCGGGTCGGCCGAAAGAACGCCGCCAAGGTTTACGCCGACGGCAGCACCTTTGACGTGGGCAAGGCCGTCAGGCTGCGGGAGGGCAAAGACCTGACCATTGTCGCAGCCGGAATCATGGTGCACGAGGCCATGCAGGCAGCCGAGGCACTTTCCCTTGCGGGCATCGGAGCCGAGGTTCTGGATATGTTCACCATCAAGCCCCTGGATATGGAAAGCCTGCTCCAGAGCGCTCGGAAGACCGGCGCGGTCCTTGTCACCGAGAACCACAACAAAATCGGCGGGCTCTACGCCGCGGTCAGCGAAGCGTTGGCCGCCAACCTGCCAACCCCGGCGGCATGCGTCGCGGTGGAGGACCAGTACGGCGAGGTCGGCCCTCAGGATTATCTGCAGAAACGTTTCGGCCTGACTGCGGAGCACATCATCGAGGTCGCAAACCAGCTGCTGAAAAGGAAAAAGTAAGGGGACCATCATTTATAAGGCACTCAGGAAGGCGGCATAACCTTCCTGTTTTCCTGATGCCTGAAAGCGC
>CAZJCB010000101.1:0-5018 GCA_964544245.1 uncultured Christensenella sp. | reverse complement strand
TTCGCGCTCATTTTATGTAAGGTACGCCGCCTTCTTTACATCAGCATGTTTTCGCTGTATCCTGTTGAAGGCTTAAGCGCATTGGGAAATGGAGGAAGGGATGTCACAAGGCCCCTGGCAGGACAGCACAGCCGAAAATCCAGAGCACCAAGGTTCTATTGGCATGCCATGGTCCCGGAGCACCGGCAAAGCTTCAGCCCCCTTTGGCCAGGCGCCTGACCCGGACGGTTTTTTTACCCCTGCCCATCCACAGATGCAGCAGCCTTCCGGGCAGCCCGGGTTCAATGCCCCTCCTCCCTACCAACGCCCAGTGGATCCTTATGTCCCGCCGGCCGAAAACACTTTTGGCCCGGAAGATGAACCGCCGGACGACAGAATGATATTCCGTGCCCCCCAAAAAAGGCACGGCGTGCTGATATGGCTTTACATTGGCCTGGCCGCGCTGGTGATTGTCCTGGCCGCGACCGCGGCCAGCCAGTTCTTTGGCCGCCAGGAACAGCGCACGGCAATCGTCGCCATCTCAGAACAGGGAACAACCTATTCCGGGCAGACCCTGATCGTAAGAAATGAGTCAGTTTTCCAGCAGGAAAATGTGTCCGATGTCCGCTATATCGCGGAGGAAGCGACCGCTGTCAGTCGTGGCGACCCCATCTGTACCGTGTTTACCTCCGGCTTTTCCATCAGGGAACTGGAGCGTCTGCAAAGTTACAGGAGCCAGATCAAGGATTACCATAAAGTACTGCTCGCCGCTTCAACTACGCCGGACGCGCAGCTGGCCAGGTTGGAAACCCTGGTTCTGGAACGCGCCCAGGAGACCCAGGCGCTGGTGCGCGGCACACACGGCAACCTCCTCAACCAGGAGCAGTTGCTCAAAGAGGCCATCGCCGGCAGGCACAGCTATCTGAAGCAGAAATATATAGAAGATACCAAACTGACCCGGCTGTACGACAACGAAAGCAGCCAGCTGCAGCGCATCGAAACATGGACAAAGCAGTTTACAGCCGTTGACAACGGCATTGTCAGCTTCTACACAGACGGCTTTGAAGGCGCGCTGAACGCCGCCAGCTATCAGGAGTACAGCCCCCAGGACGTCCGCAGGATGCTCTCCGGACAGGTTCCCGAAATCACAAGCAGGCCGAAGAATGCGATGGATATCTTCCGCCTGGTGCGCCAATACGATTGGGGCGCGCTGATGCTGGCCGACGACCTGGGCTGGAACCCGGTCATCGGAGAAGAATACCGGATGCTGATCGAAAGCTTTGACAGCACCACCGTCCCGGTGACCGTTGAGTCCGTGACCCGCGCCGGCGGAGAAATGCTGGTCCGACTGAAAGCAGACAACGCGATCGAGCCTGTCCTGTATGTGCGTTCCGCCAGGGTGCAGCTGTCCAAGTCGGTCATCACCTACGCCGTTCCAGCCTCCGCCCTGATCAACCAGGACGGGGTGATCGGCGTGGTGGTCCAATACAAAGAAGGACCCTACCTTGTGCCCATTGAAGTCGTCAGCCAGGACAGTACCCAGGCGCACGTCGTGCCGCTTTACCCCGGGCACCTCTACGAGGGACTTGTTGTCCGTTTGTTTTAAGTCAAAAAGTCCCCTGCCTTGCAAGGCCGCACCGATTTCGTTATAATGACCGAGATTATGCACTATCCGGTTATGAAAACCGCGGGAGGATATGGATGGATTTTCGCAGCATGGTTGACAGGGCATCAGAAAAGATCAGGACAGTCTTCAGCCGTGACAACAGTTTTTTCTACGGAACCGGTGAACGGATCGAACCTTCATACGCCCAGGAAGCACAGCAGCAGCCGGTGCAGGGCGTTTACCCCAATGTGTACCAGCAGCAACCCTATGCCCAGCAGCAAGGCGCAAGAAGGACTGCCCAGCCGGCTAATCCGCAGGCATACCAACAGCCATACCAGCAGCCCTATCCACAACAGCCCTATCCACAGCAGCCCTTTCAGCAGCCTGCCGCGCCCGCGCAGGGATATCAGCAGCAAGCCTGGCAGGCGCCGCAGTCTTTCAGCCAGCAGCAGACAGATCAGCAGCAATATGCACAGACCTTCCAGCAGCCCACTTCACCCCAACAGATGCAGCTGGACAAGGCGGCGGCAGAAACATCCGGCCGCAACCGCCGCACTGCCCAGCACATACAGGAAGGGCAGATCCCACAGGGCAACCTGGTGCAGTTTCCCGGCGCACCGCAGGGGGAAACTGAAAACAGGATGATGGATGCCTACGTCGTCAACATCACCAGCATCACAGGATGCAGGCAGGCGATGACCTGCCTGCGCAAGGGGCAGTGCACCCTGGTGGTCATGGACCAACTGGTGGACAAGGCGGAAGTCCGCCGTTACGTCGATATGCTCAACGGCGCTTGTTTTGCCCTGGGCGGCACAATGACCAGGCTCTCCTTGAAAGTAGGGTTTTACATCCTCGCCCCCAGCGGCATGATGGTCTATACCGACCCGGTCACCGCCAGCGCGAACGCGCCGCATGCCAGACCGGCCGCTCATCAGCCGGCCGCCCAACAGCAGCCATGGCAGGACGGGCCTGTCCGGCAAGCTCAACAAGGGGCAGAGTATCAGGCTCCGGCGCAGCCCTACCAGGCACCTGTCCAGCCAAATTACCCACCGCAGGCGCAGCCCGGCCCCTTTGCCCCGCCTCACGCAGCGGGCTATGCCCCTGCAGCGCAGACCCGGCCGGAAAATGCGTATGAGGATGAGCGCTACGCGCTGTAATCCAGCCATCACCAGCTATTGAAGGGAGAGATAAGCAACATGGCCATCACCGTCACCATGATCGAGGAGAAGGAGTTCAAGACCAAAGTCCGGGGTTATGATCCGCTGGAGGTGGACGAGTTCCTGGACGCAATATGCGATGAGATGGAAAGCCTGAACGCAACCATCCAGCAGCTTCGCGACCAGCTCAAACAACAGCAGAGCCCGATTCCCTACATGCCGGCAATCTCGGCGCCTCCTCCCCCTCTCGCACCACTTGCTCCGCCAGCCCCTGCCGCACCAGCCGTGCCAGCCCTGCCGAACGATTTGAAGACGGCAAAACTGCTTCTTGAGAAAACCCAGAAGGCATGCGACGAAACCATCGCTGAAGCCAACAGGCGCGCGGATGAAATCATCAAGCAGGCTGAGCAGAGCGTTCCGGACCCGGAACTGGAAGGCCTGGCAGAAAAAAAGGAACAGCTGAAAAAGGAACTTGCGGCGCTGGAGACAGACGCGCAGAAGTTCAGGCAGCGCTTTCAAACCATGCTGAAAGACCAGATTGACATCCTGGACTCGGAATTATCCTGATATGCGTTTTGGCGCTTTGGAAGCCGGCGGGACCAAGATGGTCCTCGGGGTGTTTGATGGAAACCTGAAAACAGTCGCAAGCGCCAGCATCCCGACGAAAGCCCCTGGGGAGACCATCCCCCTCCTCCTTGATTTTTTCAGGGAGCATCCTGTCAACGCGCTGGGCATCGCTGCTTTCGGTCCAGTATCCCTTCGCGCAGGAGCGACTGACTTTGGCACCATCCTCAACACGCCGAAACTCGCCTGGCAAAGGTTTCCCCTGTTAAAGTCCCTTCAGGATGGTTTGGGTGTCCCGTGCGGCATTGACACCGATGTGAACGCCGCCGCGCTCGCGGAGTCCGAAATGGGCGCGGCCAGGGGAATGAAGAACTGCCTCTATTTTACGGTAGGGACAGGCATCGGCGGAGGCTTGTACGCTGAGGGCCAGTTGATCCACGGGCTGATGCATCCGGAGTGGGGACACGTCCTACTGTCAAGACACGAAGAAGACCCGATGCTGCACGGGGTATGTCCCTATCATCCCAACTGCGCGGAGGGGTTCGCCTCCGGGCCCGCCATGCAGGCCCGCTGGGGAATGCCGGCCAAGGAATTGCCGGACGACCATCGGGGTTGGGATATGGAAGCCTATTATCTGGCCCAATTATGCACCAATGCGCTGATGACCGTCTCTCCCGAAGCCATTTTGCTTGGCGGCGGCGTCATGGGCGGAGATAAACTGATGCCGATGGTCCGCCGGCATTTCCTGCGGTTGAACAACGGCTACATCGACGAGGAACAATTGCCGGAGATGGAGAGTTACATCAAGTCCCCGGACCTGTACCCTGACAGCGGGCTTTACGGAGCTGCCATGCTGGCGAGAAACGCGTTGAAGAAGAGCAAGAAGCGCTGAGATCCTGTCGTCTATTTCATCACAGGCAGCCGGACAAAAGCCGGCTGTTGATTTTTCAGGCAAAAAGGCAAAAGACGCGTCCCGGACAAGGCCGGGATTTGACTTTCCCAGAGGGATTGATATAATCCATGCGGTGAACAACCTTGCTCACCGCATGAAAATATGAGAAGGTGAACCGTTGGCCGCTATCGCCCTGTTCTCCCTGTGGATGATGTTCAACGGCAAGTTGACCTGGGAACTGGCCGCCTTTGGCGCGGTCATCTCTCTGGCGCTCGCTTGGTTTGTACAGCGTTTTATCATGCCCGGTTTCACCCTGCGCAAGCAACTGGCTGCGGGACGGATGCTGCCGGATTACCTGCGGTATGCCGGACTGCTGATCCGGGAAATCATCAAAGCGAACATCACAGTAGTGCGCCTGATCCTTTCTGACCGCGACGTGGTGATGCCCAAACTGGCCTCCTTCAAGGCAAGCCTGAAAACCCGGGCAGCACGCGTTGTTTTGGCCGACAGCATCACGCTGACCCCAGGCACCATCACCGTCCACCTGCAGGGAGACGAGTACCTTGTGCACTGCCTGGATGAAAGCATGGAAGACGGCCTTGCCGGGAGCGAGTTTGAACAGCAGCTGAAAGAGATGGAAAAGGGCTGGGAAGAGGAGTCAGGGGCATGAGCTTATCCAGGGCCTACAATTTTCTTTACACCGCCAGCCTCTGCACGCTGACAGCCATGGTCATCGCCTGTTTTGTCAGGGCGGTCAGAGGGCCCACGATTGCCGACCGCATCGTGGCCGTCAACATGATCGGCACCCAGATCATCATCA
>CAZJCB010000100.1:1236-7733 GCA_964544245.1 uncultured Christensenella sp. | reverse complement strand
TCATCACCACCAGCGACGCGGAGGGCGCGGGGGAGATGTTCCGCGTGACCACGCTGGACCTGGAGCAGCCGCCGCGGAGCCCGCAGGGCGGGGTGGCATACGACGAGGACTTCTTCGGCAAATCCTCCGCCCTCACCGTGTCCGGCCAGCTGCAGGCGGAGGCCTACGCCCTGGCCCTGGGCAAGGTGTACACCTTCGGGCCCACCTTCCGGGCCGAGAACAGCAACACGCCCCGCCACGCGGCGGAGTTCTGGATGATCGAGCCGGAGATCGCCTTTGCCGACCTGAACGACAACATGGACCTGGCGGAGGACATGGTGCGCAGCGTCATCGGCGAGGTCATGGAGAAAGCCCCGGACGAACTCGCCTTCCTGAACAGCTTTGTGGACAGGGACCTGCTCGCGCGCCTGAGCCACGTGAGGGAGAGCAGTTTCGCCCGCGTCAGCTATACCGGGGCGGTGGACATCCTGAAAGCCTCCGGGGAAGCGTTTGACTACCCGCCCCGGTGGGGCATGGACATGCAGACCGAGCACGAGCGCTACCTGGCCGAGAAACATTTCAAGCGCCCTGTCTTCGTGACTGATTACCCCCGGGACATCAAGGCCTTCTACATGCGCGCCAACGAGGACGGAAAGACCGTCGCCGCGGTGGACCTGCTGGTCCCCGGCGTTGGCGAGATGCTGGGCGGCAGCCAGCGTGAGGAGCGCCATGACAGGCTGCTCGCGCGCATCGGCGAAATGGGGCTGAAGGAAGAGGAATACGGCTGGTACCTGGACCTGCGCCGCTTCGGCACCGTGAAACACGCCGGCTTCGGCCTGGGCTTTGAGCGCTTTGTCATGTACCTGACGGGCATCAGCAACATCCGCGACGTCCTGCCCTTCCCGCGGACCGCGGGGCACGCGGAGTTCTGATATCTTACAGACAGGAAGAGACGGGGAAAGCGTACGGGGGATTTCATCCCCATCATCAAAACAAGCGCCATCCGGCGCTTTTTGCTTTGCGGAGCTGTTGAATCTGTCTGAATTGGTTTTCCCTTACGCCTTGCTCAGCCAGCTGAGGGCGTTCCCGCGGTCGCCGGTGAAGCGCACGGTCTTTCCCAGGTTGCTCTCATAGATGAAGGCTTTGAGCGCCAGGCTCTCAAAGATGGAAAAATCGCCGGTGACCGCCAGCTTCATGCGGTAATTGGTGAACTTCTGCGTCAGTTCCCCCGCCAGCCCGCTCCTCAGGTCGAAAAAGGATTCGTCGATCAGGTCGCGGCTGGCCAAAACGCGGTCGCAGCTCAGGCCGAAATGGATCTCGCCGATGAGGCTGAGGATGTCTTCCCTGCCGCGGATGCTGCCCGCTTCGCCCGTGACCTCGGCGATGTCCACGCCGTTTTGCCTGATGATGCTGACGTCCATGATTGCGCTTCTCCAAAGAATGTTTGAACAGGCGGCTCCGCCCTGACTACGGGGATCCGTCTTTTGGGGTGGCCTGGCTTTCCAGCGCGAGCCAGGTTTCCATGTCGACGATCCCGCTTGCTTCCTGGCCGGCTGCGCGCTGGAAGCTGGCGACCGCGCTGCGGATTTCCCGCGTATATTCGTCCTGTACTTTCGTGCCTTGCGCGAGATAACCGCTTGTCCGGAGCATTTCGGCCAGCCGCAGGACGTCCGCCCCGCGGTTGTACAGGCGCAGGTTGCTCATGACGCGCTTGACGGGGGTGCCAAAGCCGAGGATGGAAGCGTCCGTCAGCGCGTAGGCCGACCGCTGCACGGCATCGGGGTTGTTCCCCTCGATCACGTGGACAAGGGGCACGCCGTCAACGCCCATGCTCACGCCTTCGACGATCGCGGCGTGATCCGCTTTCCGGCGCTGATAATAGCTCAGCCACATATAGTCCCCCGGCCTGGGGATGTAGGAATGGTTGGAGAGGTATGCCCTGCTTTCCAGGTCCCATTGCTTTTCATTGGTGGGCAGACGGCCGCTGCCGGACACGAACCGGCCCTGCTCCAGATAAAAGGAAAAGGCGCTGCTCGCAGTCGCGCTGCCGGGATAGAGTCCGTTCAACAGGCTTGTTCCAAAACGCCGGTCGGCCTCGCCGACGCACCAGGTCAAAAGCTCGGAGCACCAGGCGGCCTGCTTTTCGCCGAGCCATTCGCCGTACTTGCTCTGGTCCTCCAGCGGGCCTTCGCGGTAACCGATTTCCTCCTGGGCGATGGAGAGCACGAGCAATTCCGGGCTTTCCGGGCCCGCCCCTGACAGGTCGGGCGGCTGCCAGAGGCTGGAAGGGACGAACTGCCCGGCTTGCGCCGCCCAGGCGGCCTGGGAGAAGGGGAAGAGCAGCAACGACACCAAAAAGGCCGCCCGGATCCCGCGGAACAGATTGCCGGCGCCCTTTCTCATTCCGCTTGTCCCAGTGGAATCCGATTTGTCATCTGCAGCGTTCTGGAGGGCCATCCTACAGCGGCCGGATGAGGATGAAGGGGGTCAGCTCCTTGCCCTGGCCGGAAGGGTTGTCCCGCATGGCGTCCTGGATCTGCGCGTCCGTCAGGGGGAAGCCTTTGTTCTTGCCCAGCTGGTTGCGGTGGAAATCGTTGGCGTCCATCACCACCACCGGGATGCCGGTGGACGCGGCCAGTTCGTCGCACAGCTGGGACGCGTTGGGCGGGTTGATGACCGCCAGCCCGTGGTACTCCTTGAACTCGGAGTCCTCGTAAAACCCGTCGATCCCGGCGATATCGTGCCCGCAGACCCTGTAAAAGACGCCTTTCACACCAAAGGGCTTGGTGAGGGCCGAGAGGAAGGTGGCCAGCAGGACGCGGGGCAGGCCCGCGATGTCGATGGTCATCTGCAGTTTGTAGGGCTCGTGCATGCCGATGCCGGTGCTGTTGTGCCCGGCGAAGCGCCACAGCAGCCGGGCCCAGAAACCGGGCTTGACCTGCCCGCGGGTTTTCACGCTGCCCGCGCACATGCCCATGACTTTCGCGCCGAAAGAGAGCGCGTCCCCGGGCCTGTACAGCGGCCGGACATAGCGCTCCACCAGTTCCCGCGCGCTCTCGCCGGGGTTGACAAAATGCGTCTGGATGGCGTAGCGCGCGTAGCGCCGGCCGTCTGCCCCCGTGACCTCGCCCCGGTCAAAATAAACCAGGGAGCCCAGCTCCCGCCGCTGCTCAGGCTGGTTCCTGAACCCCTTGCCGCCCATGCCGTGCCCTCCGCCTGATGAAAATACCCATTGGCTCCGGGCCGGCGCCTCCTGTTGGGCAAAACCGGGCCGGGCCGTATAAACCTTGCCCATCTTAGCACCGCGGGCGAAGGACGGTCAAGAAACAACCGGTTCCCTTGACGAAAAGAGCCCAGCCCGGTAAAATCGGGGCATAGAAGCCCGCGGGGAACGGAACGGGGGGATGATATGGATTTGACCGGCCAGGTTATTTTGGCGTATTTGGAGGAAGACGACGCGCGGCGCGTGCTGTTCCGCGTGCGCCCGCTGCTGACGGCCCAGGGGGCGATCAGCGCCGAGGACGTCGAGGAGTTCCAGGCGGACGGCTTCCTTCGAATCGCGCCGGACAAGGCGGAGCAGCACAAGTTCAAGGACCGCATGCGCGAGCTGGGCCCGCTGTGCTTGCTGGACCTGCGCGATTCCGCCAGCGCGATGGGCAAGGTCAGGCCCAACAAGAACTTCGCGCCCCAAAGGGGGGAGCCCCACCGCTACATCGTCTATTCCGACGCGGTCAAAATGCTGCCGCGGGATTTCCTGTACGAGGTGGTCAACGAAGACAGGAGCGTCGTCCCGCTCACGGCGCAGTATTTCCTGCGCTCCGGCGGCCGCATCAGCGGGCCCTACTGCGGGGGGGTGGAGGTCTGCCCGGAATCGCCCCATTCGCTCGCGCCGGACTGCGAGCGCCTGTTTCTCATCGAGATGCCGGACGGGAGCAGCCGGATGTTCTACTGGCCCCAGGCGGAGGGGGAGGCCGCGCGGCAGGCCCCCGCTCATGATGCCCCGGCGCTGGACGTACGGATGCAGGCCTTCCTCCTGGCCGCGGCCCAGGTGCGCCAGGCGCTTACCGCGGCGGGTTTCAGCCTGAGCCATGAGCGGGCGGCGGAGCTCCTCCTGCTGTGCCTCCTGTCGCCGCGGCTGCAGCTGTGCGGCGACTGCCTGGCGGACGCGCGCCTGGCGGTGAGGACGCTGTCGGCGCTGTTCCCGGACGGGGCGGTGGGCCTGCGCCGCGGGGGCAACAACGAGACGGACCCGCAGACCCGGCTGACCTATTCGGAGGGGTCCTTTATCTCCGAGGACAACGCGCCCCGCTACAGGTCGCTGCCCTGGCCGGTGTTCCAGCTCCCCAGCGGGCCCGGATGGCCCGACCCGGGCGAGGAACAGCAGCCGATGAACGCGATGAAGCTGTACCAGGACCTGCTGTCCCAGGCGCAGGAGATCACCCCGGCGACGCGGGAACGGCTGGAGGCGCTGATGCTCCGGATTTCCGGAAAAGGCTGCTCCCTCCCGCTGTTCATCCGCCAGTGCGTCGTCGAGTTCGTCAGCCTGCTCACCCTGGCCCTGCCAGGCGGGCAGGAGGAGGCGCTGCAGGCCGCTCTGCGGTCCTGGGCGATGCCCTGGCTGCGTTTCTGCGGGATGCCGGAAACAGAACTGGCGGAGCTCGTCGCCCTGTGAGGGAAATCGCAAGCCCCGCCAACCCCCAGGTGAAGGCCTGGCGCCAGCTGCTCACCCCGGCCGGCCGGCGCGCGCACGGGCTGTTTCTGGCCGAGGGGGACCACCTGGCCCGCGAAGCCGTCCGGGCGGGGGCCGCCGAATGCCTGCTGGTCCTGAAGGAACAGGCGGACAAGGCCCCCGAACTGCCGGGCGCCGGGCTGCAGACCTACATGGTCAGCCCGCAGGTGCTGTCCGCGCTGAGCGACAGCAAGACGCCCCAGGGCCTGCTGGCCGTCTGCCGCCTGCCTGAACCGCCAAAACTTGAGGGGGCCGGCCCGCGCCTGGCCGCGCTCAACCGGGTGCAGGACCCGGGCAACGTGGGCGCCATTCTGCGCACCCTGGACGCGGCGGCCTTCCACGGGATGGTCATCGACGCCGGCTGCGCGGACCCCTTTTCGCCCAAGGCGCTGCGGGCCAGCATGGGCGCGGTGTTCCGTGTGCCGGTCTACGCCTTTGAAAGCCTGGGGGAGGCGCTGGACAGGCTGCCCGGTTATGCCCTCGCGGCGGGGGATTTACAAGGAAGCCCCTATTATGACCACCCGCCCTTCGGGGAGAAGGTCTGCCTGCTGGTCGGCAACGAGGGCGCGGGGCTGGAGGAGGCACTGCTGAAGCGGGCGGACCACCGGCTGAAACTGCCCATCCCGGGCGGGGCGGAGTCCCTCAACGCCGCGGTCGCGGCCAGCCTGATGATCTACGACGTGGTCCTGCGGGACAGGTATGCCTTAGTACCGGGGAACGAAAAGGTATGTACCAGGGGGAATCCATCCCCCTGACCCCTTGGCAAGGACCTTCGGTCCTTGACCTGGAATCTTATTTTTGAAGAACAGCAAACAAAAAACGGCAGGCAGGTCGCCCGCCGCTTTGCGTATTGGCTCGGTTATTTCCTGATCAGCCTGACCAGCCAGATGACGATGCAGGCGCCGGCTACCGCGACCAGCAGGGAGCCGATGCTGAAACCCTCGTTGTAGTTGATGCCCAGCAGGCCCGCGACAAAGCCGCCCACGACGCTGCCGATGATGCCCAGGATGATGTTCAGGATGAGGCCGCCGCCGCCGCCCATCAGTTTGTTGGCGATCCAGCCGGCCACGGCGCCGAACAGCGCCCAGAGAAGCAAATTGACCAACATGGGGATGTCCTCCTTAAAATTCCGTTTCTGCCGCATGGCATATCGACAGTATACCCGTTTCAGGGGATACGCCGCGCGCGCCTGCTGAATCCGCGGGGCCACGGGTATAATCCTGCCAGACAAAGGAGGCCGACATGGAGAATTTTGACGAAAAACTGAAGAAAATCGTGACGACGGGCATCGGCGCGGTCGTCAGCGGCGTGGAGAAATCCAGGGACGCCATCCTGGAGTTCGCGGAGAGCGACCTGGCCAAAGACCTGTCCCGCAAGGGGGAAGAAGCCGTGCAGGCCGCAGTGGAGGCCGGCAGCGGCATCGTGAAAAAGGTTCGGGACGCGGTGAAGGATGAGGACGGCAAAAACAGGGAACGCAGGGATAAAGCCCGCCTGACCGACCTCGCCTACGTGATCCACGGCCTGCGCCCGGAACAGCGGGCCGAGGTGCACCGCATGGTCGGAGAGTTGGACGAAATCAGGGCTAAAGGGGAAGCGAAGACCGGGGAGGACGAAGTCAGGCCGGAGGACGCCATCGGCAAAGACGGCGTGCAGGAATCGGATTTTGACCTGGAGCCCGGCCAGCCAATGGACGAGCCCCTGGCCAGCCCGAGCCCCACGGCCCCGGACGACGACCTGAACGTCAAGCGCTCCCAGACCAACAACATGAACGGGCACCTGAAGCAGAACG
>CAZJCB010000100.1:0-1136 GCA_964544245.1 uncultured Christensenella sp. | reverse complement strand
GTGGTAAGTGTGGCGGGGAAAGATACCGGCGCCGGAAAAGGCTGAAAGCGGGGTCCCTGCATGAAGGTCACGAGGGACATGATGGACCCGGAGCTGCGCGCCGCGGGCGTGCTCCTGCGCCTGCTTGTCCCGGCTTTTCACAAGCCCGCCTTCAGGCTGTCCAACCGCGCTCTCTCCCTGGGGAAAGGCCGCCGCGCCCGGGGGATGCGCTGCGGGGAGGTGTTCATCCCCCGCCCGTCCGGCAGCGCCGCGCGGGGGCCGCTGCGCCTGCGCGTATACCGCCCGCTGGAGGAAGGGGCGGCGCGCCCCGGGATCCTCTGGCTGCACGGCGGCGGATACGCCCTGGGCATCCCGGAGCAGGACGAGGGCTTCATCCGGGGTTTTGTCCAGGGGCGGGGCTGCGCCATCGTCGCGCCGGATTACTGCCTGTCCCTTCAGGCGCCCTACCCGGCCGCGCTGGAGGACGCCTACCTCGCGCTGGAGTGGCTGAGAGACAACGCCACCGCGCTGAACGTCCGCCCGGACCAGCTGATGGCGGGCGGGGACAGCTCGGGCGGGGGGCTCTGCGCCGCGCTGGCGGTCCATGCCCGGGACAGGGGCGGGCCCGTCCTCGCCTTTCAGATGCCGCTGTATCCCATGCTGGACGACCGCATGGCCACCCCATCCGCCCGGGACAACGACGCCCCGGTCTGGAACACCAGGTCCAACCGGAACGCCTGGAAGCTCTACCTGGGCGCCCTGTACGGCACAGAGGCGGTGCCGCCCGCCGCGGCCCCCGGCCGGCTGAAGGATTTTTCCGGCTTGCCCCCCGCCTTCACCTACGTCGGCAGCCTGGAGCCCTTCCGGGACGAGGCCCTGGCCTATGTGGAGGGCCTGAGAGCGGCCGGCGTACCCGCGGAATGTGCCGTCTTCCAGGGTTGCTTCCACGGCTTTGACATCCTCCTGCCCCGGTCGGCCCCGGCCAGGCGGGCCAGGGCGCTGCTGATGGAGCGGTTTGACCGCGCGGCGGCGCAGTATTTCGCCAGGCAGCCTGAACGGCCGGCGGAACAGCGGGACAGGCGCCGGGAGTCATAAATGGCGAAACGAAAAAAGACGGGGCCAGGGGATGGTGTTCCCTGTGACCCCGCCTTCTTTTT
>CAZJCB010000099.1:0-7783 GCA_964544245.1 uncultured Christensenella sp. | reverse complement strand
CAGTTCTCTGAAGGGGTGCGGGGAAGGCTACCTGTTCCCGGTCATCGCCTTTGATGGGCATATCCTAACCCCTGCGGCGGGACGGGCTCAATGTTCATTCCGGTCAATAATTTTCCTGAAGCCCCGAAACAGCCTGAAAAACAATTCAAGAACAGCGCGGGCTTTGTTGACGCGCTCCTTTCACCCGGGTAAGATGAGTTGGAAACTTCCGGAGGTCGAATGAGAAAACCTTTCCTCCTGCTGGTCTGCCTGGCCCTGGTCCTCCTGGCACTGCCCGCCGCGGCGGAGCCCTATACCGCCCTGGTCAGGGGCGGCGCCCTGCACCTGCGCCAAAGGGCGGACCGGCTGTCCCCCTCGCTGGGCCGTTACCCCAGCGGCACGAGAGTGGAGGCGCTGGGCGACGGGGAAGAGTTCTGCCGCGTCAAAACGCCCGACGGCAAGGAAGGGTACATGATGAGAGAGTTCCTCACCTTTGAAAACGGCCTGCCGCCGATGGAAACCGTGGCCCCGACGCCCGCCCCCACGCCGGACCTGACCCGGCAGAAGGCCCTGGAGCGCGGGATCGACCCCGGCAAGCCGATGCTGGCCCTCACCTTTGACGACGGGCCGCAGCCCGAAACGCTGCGGGTGCTGGAAGCCCTGGAAAAGCACGGCGCGCGCGGCACATTTTTCATCCTGGGCAAGAACATCGCGGGCAACGAGGAGATCCTCAAAAGGACGGCGGAGGGGGGGCACCAACTGGGCGCGCATTCCTGGTCCCACCCCAGGCTCAACGACATTTCCGAGTCCGCAGTCCGTTCCCAGATGACGCGCACGATGGAGAAGATCTTTGAGGTCACCGGGCAGCAGGTCACGATGATGCGCCCGCCCTTCGGGGAGACCAACCGCATCTCCCGCCGCCCGCTGGCGGAGCTCAGCCTGCCCGTCATTCTCTGGTCAGTGGACTCGCTGGACTGGAAGACCCGAAACGCATCCAGCACCGTGTCCTCCGTCCTGGACAAGGCGGCCGACGGCGCCATCATCCTCTGCCACGACGTATGGGACACCACCGGGCAGGCGATGGAGACCGCGGTGCCGGAGCTGATCCGGAGGGGTTACCAGTTGGTCACGGTGGCGGAGATGATGTCTTTCCGGGAGGAGCCGCTCAAGCCCGGCTGGGAGTACAGCTTTCTGGACAGGGCGAAGGTGGAACCCGGGCTGACCCCGGCGCCGCCCAAGGCGACGGAACCGTAAACTGATTGAAAGACGTGCGCCGGAGGAACTCCTCCGGCGCTTTGCGTTATCCCATCAGGGATTGACGGGCGTCTCCACCGCGTAGGGCAGCAGGTCTTCGGGAATCGCCAGGCCCATCGCGTCGCACGCGGTCTTGTTGATGTAGTAATTCAGGTCCACCAGGCTCTCGATGGGCATCTCCGACACGCTCTGCTCCCCCCTCAGGAGGCGGGCAGCCATCCGGCCGGTCTGCTCGCCCAGCTTGTAGTAGTCGATCGCCAGGGTGAAGTTCCCGCCCTCGCGGACCATGTTCGCCTCGCCGCACACGACCGGTACTTTCGCCGCGACCGCCGCTTCGTACACGATGGGCATGGCGGAGGCCAGCGTATTGTCCGTGGGGATGTAGAGGACGTCGCAATCGGCCATGATGGCGCTGACCGCCTGCTGGACGTCGTTGGAGTTGTTGACGGTCACTTCCTTCCAGAGGAGGCCGAGCTTTTCGATCTCTTCCTTGGCCAGGGCCGCCTGCAGCTGGGAATTGACTTCGCTGGCGGTGTAGATGAGGCCGACGGTCTCAGCGTCCGGCACGAAGCGCTGGATCATCGCGATCTGCTCCTTCACCGGGTTCATGTCCGTGGTGCCGGAAACGTTATAGCCGGGCTGTTCGTTGCTCTTGACCAGTTTTGCCGCGACGTAGTCGGTGATCGCGGTGCCCAGGATCGGGATGGTCTCGGTCTTGCCGGCGGCGGCCTGGGCGGAAGGCGTCGCGATCGCCAGGATGAGGTCCACCTTCTGGCCGACAAAGTAATCCGCGATGCTGGACAGGATGTCCTGGTTGCCCTGGGCGTTGCGGTAGTCCACCGTCATGTTCTGCCCGTCCACATACCCTTCTTCCCCAAGGGCCGTCAGGAAGCCTTCCCGCGCCGCGTCCAGCGCGTCGTGTTCAACGATCTGAATGATGCCGATGACCGGCCTGAGCTGGTCCGCAAACGCGGGCAGCACCGAAAGGGACAGGGACAGGACCAGTGCCAGGACCGTGATGAGCTTCTTCATGCCAGTTTCCTCCTCATTTTTTCCGGTTTTCTAACAAAAACGCCCTCTGCATCTTGCAGAGGGCGGAGTTACCGCGGTACCACCTCATTTTCTGTCCAGAGACAGCTCAGGGCAACCATCATTGCCTCCCCCGGTAACGGCAGGGCTCCGGCAAGGCCTACTCACATTCAGCCTACGGCTTCCGGGAGGAACTCACTGCTCTGCCGCCTGCTTCCTCGCACCACCCGGAAGCTCTCTTGAAGGCCTGCATAACCGCTACACGTTCCCGGTCATCGCCATTGCGTGCATCATAGGGCAAAAAAGAAGGGGATTCAATGTCACGTCTGGCGGATATTTGACCGTTATTACCGAAAACAGCCGAAAAACAAAACGCGGATGCAACTTTATGCAGGTGCTCAGGAAACGATCTCCGTGCCCCGCTCCCCCGCCAGCCCCTGCAGCGCAAGGTCCAGCCGGGTGATGACCGCGCGGCGGCCGGGCCCGCCCTCCGCAAAGCGCAGCGCGGCGTCCACCTTGGGGCCCATGGAGCCGGCGGCGAACTGCCCTTCCGCAAGGTAAACGCGCATGTCACGGGCGGAAACTCGCGCGAGCGCCCTCTGCCCGGGCTTCCCGTAATCCAGGCAGGCGTTCTCCACCTCGGTGAGGATGAGCAGGGTATTGGCATGAAGGCCCTCCGCCACCCGCCAGGCGGCCAGGTCTTTGTCGATCACGGCTTCGACACCCAGGTAGCCCTTGCCATCTTCATACACCACCGGGATGCCGCCGCCGCCGGCGGTGACCGGCACAAAGCCCGCGTCCAGGAGCACGCGCACCTGGGGCAGTTCCACGACCTCCAGCGGCAGCGGGGAGGGCACCACGCGCCGCCAGCCGCGGCCCGCGTCTTCCCTGAAGACGAAGCCTTTCTCCCGCATGATCGCTTCGGCCTCCTCCCGGGTATGGAAGGGGCCGATGGGCTTGGCGGGATTCTGGAACGCCGGGTCGGCTTTGTCCACCCGCACCTGCGTGACCAGGGTGACCGGGCGGCCGGGCAGCCCGGCCCCCGCCATCTCCTCCCCCAGCGCCTGCTGGATGTGGTAGCCGATCATCCCCTGGCTCATCGCGCCGCACACGTCAAAGGGCATGGGCGGGGTGATGTCCCTCGCGGCTTCGTTCTGCAGGGCGATGCGGCCCACCTGGGGCCCGTTGCCGTGCACCACGGCCAGGCGCCAGCCTGCCTTCAGGATGTCCAGCAGCTGGGCCGCGGTGTCCCGCACCACGCGGAGCTGGCTCTGCGCGTCCGCGGGCATCCCGTTGCGCTGCAGGGCGTTGCCGCCCAGGGCGACCACCAGGGTATCAGGCATCTTTTCCGTTCTCCTCATAATTGATATAGGTTTTCCGCACGTAGGGGCTGGTGTAGGCCTTCAGCAGCGCGCCGTAGCCCGGGGTGAAGGCGAGCGCATCGCCCGCCTGGTAGGGTTTCGCGCGGCTCAGGTCCACGATCAGGTGGTCCGAACTGCCCCCCAGCACCCGGACGTCCGGGTCCAGCGGGGTGAGCCGCTCCGGGTCCGTATCCTGCCGGCCTATGGCCAGGATGCCCCGGCGCATGGGCCCCAGGTCCGGGAAGGAAACCGCCTCGCCAAAGGCGTTGGGCCCGGCGTCTCCCTCCGGCCTGGACGGTTTGTCCTGCACCTCCACCAGCCGGGCGTACAGCGTGAAAGCCCGCTGGCTCAGTTCCGGGAAAGGCCGGCCGCAGGAAGTGTCCATGCCCAGCATCAGGCTTTCCCCGACGCGCAGCTGGTTGACGCCCCCCGGCAGCCGGTTCTGGAAGAGCAGGTGCAGCGAGCTGGAGTTGCCGCCGGACACGAGGGGCAGCGGGATGCCGCAGGCCCCGCGGATTTTCCCGGCGATGCCCAGCAGGGCGGCCATGTTCCGCTCATCCGGCAGGATGCCGCCAAAGCAGGTCAGGTTGGCGCCGACGCCGGCCAGTTCCAGCCCCTCCTCCTGGATGGCCGCCTCTGCCGTCCGCATGATCAGCCGCTCGTCGCGCCAGTAGATCCCCTCGCGCAGGTCCCCCAGGTCGACCATCAGGATGATCCTGTGCTTCCTCCCCAGTTTACGCGCTGCCCGGCCCAGCGCCAGGACCGTGGAAACCTCCGACTGCAGGCTGAATTCGCTATATTTGACCGCGTCGTCCGCCTCAAAGGGGTCGGCGATGCGCAGCAGCATCCGGGGCAGGGCGACCGGCAGCCGTTTCAGGTTCTTGACCCGCGCGTCCGCCAGCAGGCTGACCCCGGCGTCTGCCAGGGCGCCCACGATCACCGGGTCCGCGCAGACGGCCTTGGTGACCGCGGCCAGGCCCACGCCCTGCATGCGGCAGGCCTCCAGGATCACCCGCGCGTTCCCCTTCAGCAGGCCCAGGTCCGCCTGGATGGAAGGCATCCCGTTCACAGTTGTTCCTCCTTCAGGCTCCCGAGCATCATTCGCAGCGCCGCCTCCGGCCACCTCCGGCTCAGCGTACCCAGCGCCGCCATGAGGTATTGGCTGTCCGTCAGCACGCGCAGCGTCCCAGGCGCGGGGTAGAGCATGGCCCCGGAGGCGTTCAGGTCCCGCAGGTGCCTGAGCACAGGGAGCCGGTCGCGCAGCCTGGTCAGCGCCCCGCCGGTCGCGATGAGGATACCCGCCTCGCTGAGGTCCTTGCCGGACGCGAACCGTCTCCGGCCCTCGGGCAGGAAGACCTGGCGCAGTTTCCCCGCGTGGCGGGAGATAGCGAGCGAACCGGCCTCCCTTGCCAGCCTTCCAGCCAGCGTTTCCTGCTGCGGCGTTTCGGGGATGGGCGGCCAATCCTGCAGCAGCGCCCGGGCGTCCAGGCCCAGTTCCCGGTCCAGTCTGTCCATCCCGATCATGTCCGCCAGCAGCCCGGCGTTGAGGTAGGTGCCCAGGTCGCCTTCCACGGTGCGCTTGAAAAAGGGCTCCGGCCCGGTCTGGATGCGCGCGATCTCTTCGCTGCCCGCCGCGGCGGAATGCACGTCGGTGGTCGCGCCGCCCACGTCGACCGCCAGCAGGTCCCCCAGGGCGGGATGGAGCAGGCGCACAGCCTCCATGACCGCGCCGGGCGTGGGCAGGATGGCGCCGCCCACCATCTCCCGGATATGCGCCATGCCGGGGGCTTTGACGATGTGCGTTTCAAACAGGTCCTGGATGGCCCGGCGCGCGGGCTCGATGTTCAATTCGTCCAGGCGGGGGTAGACGTTTTCTATGACGCTCAGGGGCTGGCCATGGGCCGCGAAGGCGTCCGACACCTCATTAGCGGCCGCCCTGTTGCCGGCGTAGAGCGCGGGGATGCCCAGCTCCAGGCCGGCGATTGCCCGGGCATTGTGCGCCGCGGTCTCCCGGTCGCCGTAGTCGGTGCCCCCGGCCAGCAGGATGAGGCTGGGATGGAGCTTCGTCAGGGCTTCCAGTTCGTACCGGCCCATCCTGCCGGCGGTGACCTGGCGGACCACCGCGCCGGCCCCCAGGGCGGCCAGCTGCGCCGCGCGGGCGGTCATGTCATGGACCAGGCCATGCACGCTCATGGACAGGCCGCCGGCCGCGCTGGACGCGGCGAACATCTCCCGCCAATCCAGGCCCGGCGCACCTATTTTCCCCTTCAGATCCTCAACCGCGCCGCGCAGGCCGATGGTGATGTCCCCCTGGCCGGCGGTCGTCGGCGCGATGCCCTGTCCCAGAAAGCAAGGCTCCCCGGCCAGCCCGTCAAAGGCGCTGACCAGGGTGGTCGTAGAACCGATCTCCGCGACCAGGGCGTCGATTACCAAGCCGTTCTTATCGCTCATAGCCTTTCTTTATCTTGATAAAATGACGGTTCAAGGGCTGAAAGCCCTTGCCGGGGTGTTTGAGGGGACGAAGTCCCCTCATCGTCCCTCACTTCCCTTGTCCCTCAGCTTGACCAGCGCGGTCGCTACGTGCGCGCCGCGGGTGCCGCGGCCGAAGCCTTCGTCCGCGCCGGCCTCCCGCGCCAGTTCAGGGGTCACCTGGGTGCCCCCGGCGAGGAAGACCATCCTGTCCCGCACGCCCATCTCCCGCGCCAGGCGGTCGATGAGGGAGATGTTTTTGTAATGGATGTTGTCATGGCTGATGATGGCGGAAGCCAGGATGGCGTCGGCACCCAGCTCCACGGCGGCGTTGACCAGCTTTTCGGGCGTCACGGAGGTGCCCAGGTAGTGGACCCTGACGCCGTATTTCTCGATCCCGCCGTGCTTGATGTCGATGATCTCCCGCAGGCCGACGGAGTGCTCGTCCTCGCCCACGGTGCCGCAGACCACGGTCAGGGGCCTCTTTTCAAAGGCCGCCCGCAGTTCGTCTTCGCCCATCACTTCGGGCTCCAGCGGGATGACCAGCTCGCTGATCTTCATCTGGAAAGGCGCCTTGGCCTTCAGTTCGATGCGCGTGCCGTCCACGGGGTGCATGACCTCGCGGGAGATGATCTCCGGGTCCTTCAGGTTCATGCGCCGGGCGGCCTCCAGCGCGGCGGCCTCGGCGATTTTTTGCGGCGCCGGGAAGAACATCGTCAGCAGCACCACGCCGTCCCCCAGCCATTCCATTTCAGGCTTGACCCATTCCCCGCCGGGCTGGCGCAGGCTTTCGGACTGCTCCATCCGCGCGGCGGCGTTGTCCTCTTCGTCCAGCTCGTCGATGTAGCGGATCATGTCCGGCTTCTGGAAGGTGCAGCCACCGATGAGCGAAGCCGGGTCGTCCCCTTCCTTCAGGCCGTATAATGCGGTGTTGTTATACCCGTAATGCGCGGTGACGGGCGCCAGGTAGTCCGCTTCACGCCTGACCACGCTGCCCGCGCCGATGCCACCCTGGATACTGCGCACGATGCCATCGCCGTTGCGTTCCGGGTACAGGCCGGAGTCCACGAAATGCCCCTGCTGGACGGCCTCGTAGTAACCGCCGTTTTCCAGCATCTCCTCCATGAAGAGCACGGCGCGCTCCTTGAGCTCCCGCGCCTTGTCCCGCAGAGCGCCTTCGCCCTTCAGCTCCACCATCTCCATCAGCCCGTCCAGGCCCACCAGCGTCTGCCGGGCGGTGTCGCAGGCCTCGATGTTGTAGATGTGCCAGGGCACGTTGCGCCCCTCGTCCGGGGTGATGGTGGACTGGATGTCGGCGCTGGTGAGCTTGGAAATGAGCATGTTGAGCACGTGGGTGACGGTCGCCTCCCGGACGGAGGACTGGATGTATTTCGTGTTCATCTGCGCGCGCATGCGGAAGCCCGGGAACAGTTCCCGCAGCGCGACCGCGTAGGGCAGGTCCATGTACACGCAGGGCGCGGGCGAGGCGGAGGGCGGCACAGTGGACAGGCAGATGAGGTCCCGGGGCATGCCGCAGCCCAGGGAGAACTGGGCGTTGACGGCGTGCTGCACCATGAGCTCGGGCATCACCTTCCAGGCGTCGCGCGCGGTGGCGTTGGCGTTGTGCGCGCCGTCGATCTGCGCCATCTCCGCCCAGGCCATGACGGTCTTGGACTCGCAGGCGTCAACGA
>CAZJCB010000098.1:0-7811 GCA_964544245.1 uncultured Christensenella sp. | reverse complement strand
GTACCTTTCTTACAATAGTACCTTATTTCATCGCCAATTTGATGTTTTCACACTAGCACCTCAAATGATATGTTCCGGCGCCCCGGGCCGGCAGGCTCAATCCTGTACAGTGAACGCCGCCGGTCCTGGGCTTCGCCGGCCGCGGCAGGGTTATTTGTGGTACAGCTTCCTGGACTGGTACCTGGGGTCGCAGGTGAGGTTGACGCCCAGCCGGCGGAAGATGTTCTCGTCCACCCCGGAGAGGATGACGGAGGCGTGCACCTCGCACCCGGCCAGCCGGGGCAGCTGGGCCAGCGCCAGGGCGGCTTTCGCGCTGCCCGCGGCGGTGATGGACAGGGCGACCAGCACCTCGTCGGTGTGCAGGCGCGGGTTGCTGTTGCCCAGGTACTTGAGCTTCAGGTCCTGGATGGGTCCGATGACCTCCGGCGGGATCAGCTTTTCCGGCTTGGGGATGCCGGCCATCGCTTTCAGCGCGTTGAGCACGAGGGCGGCGGAAGCGCCCAGGAGGCTGGAAGTCTTGCCGGTGATGATGCCGCCGTCGGGCAGCTGCACCGCGGCGGCGGGGTTCCCCGTCGCTTCCGCTCTCTTGCGGCAGGCGGCGATGACGGGGCGGTCCTCGTCGGTGAGGTTCAGCTGCTGCATCAGCATGCGCATCCTGGCGACCTCGTCGTCGCCCGCGTGGCCGCGGCGCTGCTCGCACAGGGTGGTGTACATCCGGCGGATGACCTCCTGCCCGGCGGCCCGCTGCACCAGTTCCTCATCCGTGATGCAGGAGCCCGCCATGTTGACCCCCATGTCGGTGGGCGACTTGTAGGGCACCTTGTCCCAGATGCGCTGGAACGTCGCGCTGAGGATGGGGAAGACCTCGATGTCCCGGTTGTAGTTGACCGCCTGCGCGCCGTAGGCCTCCAGGTGGAAAGGGTCGATCATGTTGACGTCGCCCAGGTCCACCGTGGCGGCCTCATAGGCGACGTTGACAGGGTGCCTGAGCGGCAGGTCCCAGATGGGGAAAGTCTCAAACTTCGCGTAGCCGGCTTTAACGCCGCGCTGGTGCTCCCCGTACAGCTGGGACAGGCAGACGGCCATCTTGCCGGAGCCGGGGCCCGGGGCGGTCACCAGCACCAGGGGGCGGGTGGTCTCCACGTATTCGTTCCTGCCGAAGCCCTTCTCGCTGACCGCCAGGCCGATGTCGGAGGGGTAGTTCGCGATGGGGTAGTGCAGGTAAACCCTGACGCCCAGGCTCCGCAGCCGCTTTCTGAAGGCCACGGCCTGCGGCTGGTTGTTCCAGTGGGTGATGACCACGCTCTCCACCAGCATGCCCACCGCGCGGAAGGCGTCGATGAGGCGCAGCACGTCCTGGTCATAGGTGATGCCCAGGTCGCCGCGCACCTTGTTCTTTTCGATGTCGTAAGCGCTGATGGCGACGACGATCTCGGCCTGCTCCTTCAGGGTGAGCAGCATGCTGATCTTGCTGTCGGGCCTGAACCCGGGCAGCACGCGGGCGGCGTGGTTGTCGTCAAACAGCTTGCCGCCCAGCTCCAGGTAGAGCTTGCCGCCGAATTGCTCCACCCGCTCCCGGATCTTCTCCGACTGGGCGCGGGTATACAGGTCATGGTCGAAACCGGCTCGCATCCTTCCTCCTACCATCAAAGAGAGGGGGCCGGGGCCCCCTGTGAAATATACAACGTGGTTCATTCTATGATAAACTGGGGTCGATTGCAACGCGCCCGGGCTCAAACCGCGAAAAAAACATCCGGCGATGGAAACGCCGGAAATTCAGCGTGAACCATCACAGAAGCTGTGACGGGTCATCCCGCGCGGTTTACTCCGGGGAATCTGCCCTGTCCATCATCTTTTTCCATGTCTGCCGGGTCATGAGGAACTGGTCGCTGTGTTTCGTAACGTTGCGGCAGTACTTTTCAAACTCGTCTGAAATCTTGAGGAATCGGCTGTCGTGAAAGTATTCCGCCAGTTTCGGCAGCGTCCTGGACAGGGCGCTTCTGATTGCCTGCATTTTCTTATCAAAGCCTTCCGGCTGCGTGAGATAGACCAGCAGGGGCTTGTACCTCACCCAGCCGATGCACGCGCCGACAAAGCGGGTGTTGACGGATGGCGAACCGGCCGTGATCGGCGCGAGGTGGATGGGCAGTACCCCGGAGAGGAGATGCTGATAGATGGAAAACCCGTCGTGGAAGGTATAGCAGGGGACCCGGCGCACCGTGCGGTCAGCGAGCAGGGTGGACAGGAACGTGTCCTCGCCCCGCGCGCCGGGGGGATTGAAAAAGGGAAGGGTTTTCTCCGGCTGCGTCAGGTTGATGCACAGATTCGCGCCGGAGATGAATTTGCACCCGCCAAGGAGGGGGACGTCTTCACCTTCGTGTCTCTGCAGGACGTCTGTGGACGCGTAGGTGACACCCCCGGACCGCATCAGTTCTTTGATGCTGCTCCAGTTGATGATGTCGTTGCTGATCGCCCCGATAAACGCCCTGAAGGTTTGTTCGCTCAGCGTTTTGTTGAAGGCGATTTGCGGGATGGGCGACACATAGCCGCAGTGGTACCCGTTGGTATAGTCGGCTTCTCCGATTTCCTTCAGGTGCGCCAGGAAAACCTGCTCACCGCTCCAGATACATTTGTTGTGCTTGTTGGTGACGGCCATCGGGTACTCGTCATCGTCAAGGAACAGGAGGTAATCCATCCGGTTCTCAATGGCCGCAAACAGGACCGCGTTGCGTTTCCCCGCATACCCCGCGCCAAAAACATTCTTCAGTTCAGCCTGGCTGAACGCGTCGCTCTCCTTCAGCCTATCGATGCTTTTCAGGGCGTTTTTCGCCCCCAGGAACACGATGTTCTCAAACGCGTCGACGATTTCCTGGCTCAGGTTTGTGTAATCGGTCGACTGGGTGTTGTGGTATTCCACATCGTAGGAAACAAACAGGCTCAGGCGGACCTTCAGGCCTTCCGGCAGTTCCTGTTTTGTGCTGTTCCATGTATTGATATAGGCGGACAGTACTTTCTTGAAGGACTTGCGCCCCGTCGCGAAACCGATTCCCAGCCGGATCTCCCTCATTCGTTTCATCTCCTTGCGGTTCAGCGCCGGCGGGACAGGCGTTCCGGACGGAGGACGGGCGCCGGGCGCTTTCCAGGGACGGACCACAACGGGACAGCGCTGTGGAAGCGAATGGTCGTTGCAGGCATTCTGTCCTGCCTTTTGCAATCTGCGTCATCATCATACCGTACAGATTCACGTCCGCGCAAGGCGGCAGGGGAAAACCCGGGAACCGGCGGGATGAAATCGGCCGCGTGTGCCGTTTGATGCTTTGAATACAGGAAACGAGGAGGACACCATGGCAAAGAACCGTCAACCGCTCATCCCGCTCCTGCTGGCCGCGCTCATCGCCCTGCTCCCGGCGGCCGGCCTGATGGAAAACGTTCAGCCCCCTTCCCCTCCCGCGCAAAAGGAACTGACGATTGAACTGGAAGGCATGCCGGAAACCATCCTGGTGACGGAGTACCGCCTGGAAGGGATATACAGCCTCTGGTACGACGCGAAGGCCTTTGCGCCGGCCTTGACGGATCAGGGCGTCAAGTTTGAATTGATCGACAACCAGCTCTCCGGCGAGGTATCCTTCAGCGTTGCGTCCACCTGGAGGCCGGACCAGCCGGACGAGCCTTCGCTGGAGGACTTCATCGCGGCTTACCAGGGCGAGGGATGGGAATGCCACGAGCTGGACGCTGCGGGCATGCTGCCCCTGTTCAAGTTCCCGGATGAACCCGTGCGGGGTTTCATCGCCAGCAGGGACAGGGACAACGCGCTGGTGTACCTGACCAGCGTCACCAGCGGCAGTTACCTTTGCACGCTGCGCTTCCCGAATGAGGCCGCGGAGGGCTGGGGTGCGCGCATGCAATTTATGGTCAATACCCTGCAGGGCCTTCCGGGGGAGTGAATGTAAAGACCTGCGGGAAGGCAGGACAGCGTGTCCCCGCCTTCCCGCTGTGAAAAGAAGGCTTTTCAGAACCTGAGCAGCGCCAGGCGATTGCCCGGCAGGCCCAGCGCGCCGTCCTTGTCGGCGTAAAGCCTGCCGCCGTTCTCCAGCACCTGCTCCGCGGCGCGTTCCAGCAGGGCCTTCTCGTTCTCCTTCAGGCTGCCCGGCAGGATGAGGGTGTCCACGCGGCCTTCCTCCGCGGCTTTCCGGATGCCCGGCAGGTCGCTGACAGCCTTGTTCTCCTTCTCCAGGTTGCTGATCCGGGTCCTCAGCCCGTCCAGCGATTTTTCAAAATGCGGCTTGAGGATGCGCCCGGCCCGCTCCAGGATTTCGGAATCGTCCAATGAGTCCAGGGGCTTTTCGATGCTCCCTTCCAGATAGAAGGCGCCTTTGGCCAGCTGGCGGTACTGGGCCAGGGTTTCTTCCGTGCCGGCCAGGATAAGGGGCAGGCTGGTATTTCTATACAGCTCGCCGAAGGCGCCGTCCAGGTAGCGGAAGTACTTTTCCCGGTCCTTGTCCGCCTCCTCCGGCCTTGCGCCGTGGCCGTGGAAGGCGCCGGACAGGCCGCCGTAGCTGCCTGTGCGAAGGTTGGCGTTCGCGTCAAAGTCATCAAACAGTTCCCTGAAGTTAGTTTTGATATCGGGCAGTTCCATGGGCGAAACACCCTCGCCGCTGACGTGGTACAGGATGATGCGGTCGCGGCTGACGTCGGCCAGCCAGGCCTGGGAAACCGTGCCGGCCAGGGGGTACAGCGGCAGCAGGTGGAAACTGTCCCCCAGATGGATTGCCGGGCCTGCCGGCGCTTCCAGCAGGAAGGCTTCCGCCCTGCCATTGGCGGCCAGCACGCCCAGGCCTTCCGTGGTGTGGCTCCAGAAAGCGTCGTCGTCCAGCAGCGCGTAGAGCCCTTGCAGCGTGCCCTGCCACCCGCGGCGGGGATACCGTTCCGTCAGTTCGTTTTCCAGCAGTTTCAGCTGGTTCTTGAACAGGATGGGGTCCTGTTTATTCTCAGGGAAGGCGCGGTGGGTGGGGATGTAAATGGAAATTTTAGGCCTGGCGGCTGTCAGCAGTTCGCCGACCAGCGCGTCCCTTTTCCTCTCGTTGATCATATTCCCTCCTCGCGGGCGGTCCGGAAGCCATGGAATGGCGGTCACAATGGAAATATACCCGTTTTCCCGGAAGGAGGGTCAAGAGGGGCGCTATTCGGCGGCAAAGCAAGGGGCAGGGCTCTTGCCCTGCCCCGACGTCCCTGGTGTTCAGCCGGCCTGCTGGCCGTGCTGCGGGATGACGGCGAAAAACACCAGGTCCTCCGCCCCGTCGTTGACCAGGCTGTGGGCGGCGCCGCGGGGGCAGTACTGCACGCTGCCGGGCCCGACAGGCTCCTCTCCCCCCTCCGTGACCATCTTTCCGGTGCCGGAGAGGACGAGGAGGGTCTCGCTGTCGGTTTCATGGCGGTGAAAACCGATGCGCGAGCCCGGCAGCAGCCGGGCTTTCAGCACGCGGTTATGTCCGTCGGCAAACTGCCGGGACCCCATGGTGCCCTCGCCGCCGCGCGGCTGGGGGATCAGTCTTTCCTCGATCGCTGAAAAATCAATGTTCATCACGTGCCTCCCTGAATAATGGAATTCCTGCAGTCCGGCCTGCGCGGCAAAACAGTTCAAGTCGGGGACAGTCCCCCGGGAAGCCAGGCTCCCTTACAGGTCGTCCACCAGCGCGCTGGACTTGGCGTAGGCGGTGCTGCGGGCTTCAAAGAAATCGGTCTTGATCATGTTGGCGTTGCTGTACTGGCTGACCCACTTCATCGTTTCAGGCTCGCTGCCATATCCATCGTAAATCGGTTCCAGGCCGATGCTTGAGGCGCGCAGGTTGCCCAGGTAGCGGATGTAGTCCGCGACCATCCCGCCGGTCAGGCCCTGGATGTCCTCGCCGATCGCGTAGCGGCCCCAGGCGATCTCCTGCTCGCAGCCTTCGCGGATCATGTCCCGGAACATCGCCTTGCGCTGGGGGGTGAACAGGCCAGGCTCCTCCTGCTGCAGTTCGCTGAGGATGTTGCGGAAGAGCCACAGGTGGGTGGCCTCGTCGCGGTTGATGTAGCGGATCTGCTGGGCGGAGCCGGGCATCAGGTTGCTGCGGGCGAGGTTGTAGAAGAACATGAAGCCGGAGTAGAAATAGACGCCTTCCAGGATGTAGTTGCCCATGACGACGCGCAGGAAGCTGTCCAGGCTCTTCTCCTGCTGGAAACTGTTGTAGATGTCGCCGATGAAGGTGTTCCGGCGCAGCAGGTGCGCGTCGTCCTTGTATTGGAAGAGGATGCCGTCGCGCTCCTGCGGCTCGCAGATGGAGTCGAGCATATAGGAATAGCTCTGCGAGTGGATGGCCTCCT
This sequence comes from uncultured Christensenella sp., assembly GCA_964544245.1. Lineage (GTDB taxonomy): Bacteria > Bacillota > Clostridia > Christensenellales > Aristaeellaceae > UBA6115. The sequence continues at coordinate 1,448 of CAZJCB010000098.1, read as the reverse complement.
GGTAGGTCTGGATGCACAGGCAGAGGTTGACCTCGTTGGCGGTGATGTACTGGCCGATGTTGGGCAGGTTGGCGGTCTGGATGCTGTCCAGGAAGATGAGGAAGGACAGGATCTTGTCATAGGCTCGCCGTTCGGCCGGGGGCAGGTGCGGGTACTGCTTTTTGTCGGTGGCCAGGTTGATCTCCTCGGGGATCCAGAAGTTGTTCATCGCCTGGCGGTACCAGGGGCTGACCCAGGAATACTTCATGTTGTTGAAGTCGTTGAGGTTGGTGGTGTTGCCGCCCAGCATGCGGCGCAGCCGGACCTCGGTGTCCCCCTGCGGGTTGAACAGCGGTTTTTTGACAAGCTTGGCCATGGTTCGCTCCTTACGCTTCTGCCGTTTGGTATCTTTGTTCAATTATACATGAAAAATGGTTCAGGGGGTGAAACCCCTCGCGGGGGATTCGGGGGACAATGTCCCCCGTCTCCTGTCCCTTCCCGTCACGTCGAGCAGCTTTCGCATTCCTCCACCTCCAGCGACTTGGACCGGATGTAGTACACGGTCTTGACGCCCTCTTCCCAGGCGAGCAGGTAGAGGTCCAGGATCTGGCGGAAGGTGAAGTCGTTGGTGATGTAGAGGTTCATGCTCTGCGCCTGGTCGATGTGGCGCTGACGGACGCCGCAGGCGCGGACGGACCAGGACTGGTCGATGGTGTGGGCGGACTTGTAATACCAGTAAGTGTCGATGTTCAGGTCGGGCGCGGCGCGGGGGATGAGGCCGGTCTTCTTCTCGTCGTAATAGAAGCGGCTCATGATGGGGTCGATGCCCGCCGTGGTGCCGGCGATGATGGAGATGGAGGAGGTGGGCGCGACGGCCAGCAGGTAGCCGTTCCTGAGGCCGTCCCCTTTGACCTGCGCCGCCAGTTCCTGCCAGCGGGGGGAGGCGTAGCCGCGCTTTTTGAAATAGGCGCCGGTGTCCCAGTCGCTGCCGGGGAAGAGGGGATAGGCGCCCTTTTCCCGGGCGAGGAGGCTGCTGGCCTTGATGGTGAAGAAATTGATGTCCTCAAATACCCGGTCGGAGAACCGGAGGTGTTCCTCGCTCTCCCAGGCGATGCCCTTTTTCGCCAGCAGGTGGTGGTAGCCGCTGACGCCCAGGCCGACGGGGCGGTAGCGGCGGTTGTTGATCTTCGCGTAGGGCACGGGGTAGTAGTTCAGTTCGATAACGTTGTCCAGCGCGCGCACCGCCGAGGTGATGAGGCCTTCCAGCTCCTCCGCGTCCCCGACGTCCGCCTTCCCCAGGTTGATGCTGGCCAGGTTGCATACCACGTAGTCGCCTGGCCTGGTCACGGTGACCACCACGGTCTCTCCCGCGACGGTCTCCACCCGCTGGTCGATCTCCCCGATGCCGGACATGTTCTGCGCGATCTCGGTGCACAGGTTGCTGCAGTAGATCATGCCCCTGTGCGGGT
>CAZJCB010000097.1:3158-7815 GCA_964544245.1 uncultured Christensenella sp. | reverse complement strand
TGGGGTAGACCGTGGCGTTGTACCCCGGCGCGCCGGACTTGAGGAAGACGCCCAGGTCTTTGTAGGGGCCCTGCGGCGCGTCGCTGACGGCCAGGCCCAGCGCCGAGAGCGGCGCGTTGCCCACGCAGGCGCAGTAATAGTAGTAATAGCGCCCGTCGGCCAGCTGCTGCACGTCCGGCGCCCAGAAGGTGTCCGTCCTGGCCCAGGTGAGCGCCTCGCGCATCTCCTCCTGGGCGTCGTCCACCAGCGTGTTGCCGGCCTTCGCGTCCCGGGAGATCTGCTCCCAGGCGATCAGGTCCAGGCTCCGCGCAGCGGCCATGTGGCTGCCGAAGATATAGTAATACCCGTCGCCCGCCTTGATGATGGAAGGGTCGTGCACCGACACGTCCCTGAACGCGGGAATGGGGGGCGTCTCGCCCGCCGCGCGCGTCAGGGGGAGAAAGAGGAATAGGAGCAACGCCAGGACGGACACCAGAGCGCTCAGGTTCATGTGTTCTTCCTCATCAGGCCGGCAAAGCGCGGCTTTGTGGTCAGTCATTCGGGCTGTCTGTACTTTCGTTGAGCATAAAATGGGACCGGCGCCCCTGTCAAGGGGGAGGGCGGGTTCCCGTTCTGTTTGTGCCGATGGCATGGACGGCTCCCCCCCTTTGTTCGCTGAGGCTGTCTTTCCGCGACGCCGCGGCTTTCCCATTAACGATAATGTTTCCCTGAACAATCAACTGGAACCGGCTGCCTGGAGCGCGGACGTATCCCTGAATCACCGCTATTCTATCAGGAGGCGCTCTCCCTGTCAAGGTCTGGTTTGATTGACCCCACAATGAACATCTGTTATACTCACCGCGACTCTCCGGTAAAGGAAAACGATATGCAGGGAAAGCGACAGGACGGGCGCGTCACGCTCAGGGATATCGCCAGGATCACGGGCTACACCATGAACACGGTGTCCCGGGCGCTGAAGAACAAACCTGACATTTCGCGGGAAACCTGCCTGAAGATCCAGCAGGCGGCCCGCGAGGCCGGCTACATCCGCAACTGGATCGCAGGCTCCCTGCGCACCGGGCGCTCGGACACCATCGCCGTCATCGTCTGCGACCTGTCCAACCCCTTCTTCGCCCTCATGGTGGCGGACATCGAGGCGGCGGCCGGCCTGTACGGCTACACGGTCATCGTGCTGTGCACCCATGAGGACCAGGAGAAGGAGGACGTCGCCGTCCAGGTCGCCATCAGTCGCCAGGTGGACGGCATCCTCCTGTGTCCCTGCCAGGGGAGCGAACGCTCCCTGAAGGTGATGGAGGAGGCGAACGTGCCATTCGTCCTGGTCTCCAGGCATTTTGGCGGGGACGGGGTCGACGCGGTCGTCTGCGACGAGGAGCGGGGCGGCTTTTTGGCCACGGAGCACCTTATCGGCCACGGGCACAGGAAACTGGTCTACCTCTCCAGTTTCGGCCGTGTCAGCGGCATCGCGGAACGCCGGCAGGGCTTCCTGCGCGCCGCGCGCGAGCACGGCATCCCCCCGGAGGACAGCCTGGTGTACGAGCATGAGGACGGCGGGAAGACCGCGGCCTTCCTGATGGAAAAGCACAGGGAGGGCTTCACGGGCGTGTTCGCCTACTGCGACATGGAGGCCTGGAAGGTCATCACCCACCTGCTGCAGGCAGGCCTGCGCGTGCCGGAAGACCTGTCCTTCACGGGCTATGACAACATCCAGGGGCGGCTGGGCTTCCCCTTTTCGCTGTGCTCCATCGAAAGCTCGCTCAGGGAGATCTGCTTCAGCTCGGTCAGCCTGCTCAACTCGAAGATAGAGGGCGGCACCTCCGCGTCAGGCAAGGTGGTGTTCCCGGTGGGCATAGTCTGCCGGGGCAGCTGCCGCAGCGCATGACCTGGCTCCGGCGTACTGCGGGTCAACGATTTTAGCCGTTATTTTTCCGTTGCAGGCCGGAGCGGTCTGTGATATAAAGGGTGCAAGGCGGTGTTCCATGAACGATAATCCTATGCCGGCGCCAAAGCGGACAGGACATGGTCACACTGTGTCGAGGAGACATATTTCATCAGGGGAGGGGAGAAACCATCATGAAAAAAGCCAGGATGATACTCGACCGCGATTATGCCATCGGTCAGGTGGACAGGAGACTGTACGGCTCCTTCATCGAGCACCTGGGCCGCGCCGTCTACGGCGGCATCTATGAGCCCGGCCACCCGAGCGCCGATGAAAACGGCTTCCGCAGGGACGTGATGGAGCTGGTCCGGATGCTGGACGTACCGGTGGTGCGCTATCCCGGCGGCAACTTCGTCTCCGGCTTCAACTGGGAGGATTCCGTCGGCCCCAGGGACCGGCGCCCGCGCCGGCTGGACCTGGCCTGGCAGACGACGGAAACCAACGAGGTCGGACTGCACGAGTTTGCCCAATGGGCCAAAGAGGTCAACACCGAGGTGATGTACGCGGTCAACCTGGGCTCCAAGGGCCCGGACGAGGCGCGCAACGTCGTGGAATACGCCAACCACAGGGGCGGCAGCGCATGGAGCGACCTGCGGGTCAAAAACGGCGCGAAGGACCCCTTCGGCATCAAGCTGTGGTGCCTGGGCAACGAGATGGACGGCCCCTGGCAGATATGCCACCGCACCGCCTATGAGTACGGCCGCGTCGCCAACGAGGCCGCCAAGATGATGAAATGGGTCGACCCCTCCATCGAGCTGGTGGCCTGCGGTTCCTCCGCCTACAACATGCCCACCTTCGGCGCCTGGGAATACAGCATGCTGGACGAGTGCTATGACAACGTGGACTACGTGTCCATCCACCGCTATTACGGCAACCCCACCGGGGACACCCCTGGTTTCCTGGCCCGCAGCATGGACATGGACGCCTTCATCAAGACCGTGGTCTCCATCTGCGACGCGGTGGGCGGCAAGAAGCACAGCAAGAAGAAGCTCTACCTCTCCTTTGACGAGTGGAACGTCTGGTACCACTCCAACGCGCAGGACCGCGAGATCGTCAAGCGCGACAAGTGGGGCAAGGCGCTGCCCCTGCTGGAGGACGTCTACAACTTTGAGGACTCCCTGCTGGTGGGCAGCATGCTCATCACCATGCTGCGCAACGCGGACCGCGTGAAGGTCGCCTGCATGGCGCAGCTGGTCAACGTCATCGCGCCCATCATGACCCGCAACGGCGGCGGCGCCTGGGCGCAGACCATCTACTGGCCCCTGATGCACGCCAGCAAGTACGGCCGCGGCACGGCGCTGCGCCCGGTGGTCGACACGCCGGTGTACGACTGCTCCGACTATTCAGACGTCCCGCTGCTGGACGCCACCGCCGTTTTGGACGACAAGGGCGGCGTCACCCTGTTCATGGTCAACCGCAGCCTGGAGGACGATATCCAGCTGACCTGCGACCTGCGCGCCTTCGGCAAACTGGTGCCCAAAGAGCACATCCTGCTGCACCATGACGACGTCAAGGCCGTGAACACCGAGGCGAACCCGGACGAGGTCAAGCCGGTGAAGGGCGAAAACGGCAGGATGGACGGCGGCGAGTTCACCCTGAAGGTCCCCGCGCTGAGTTGGACCGTCGTGCGCCTGGAAAAGGAATGATCCGCAGGCTCAGGATATTTCACCGCAAAGCAGGCTTTACATCAGCGATTCGAACGTGCGGACTGGGGGGATGGAATCCCCCGAAAGACTTGATCTCCATGGTTTAAGCGAAGGAGGGCCGGAAGGCCCTCCTTCGCCTTTCCTTGACAGCGGTTTTCCCCGGTGATACCTTGTGTTCAGCGGAACCATCCCGGCATCATCATACAGAAAGAGGCCCCTATGCGCGTTATCCTCACCCCGGACCGGATCACGGCCGCGGCCAGCCCGCTGCTGTACGGGCATTTCCTGGAGCATTTTCACCGCCAGGTCTACGGCGGCGTCTATGACCCCGGCTCCCCCTTCGCGGACGCGGACGGGTTCCGGACGGACGTGCTGGAGGCCCTGCGGGAGATCCGCACGCCCATCATCCGCTGGCCGGGCGGCTGCTTCGTCTCCTCCTATGACTGGAAAAAGGGCGTGGGCCCTCGCCGGGCGCCCGTGTTTGACAAAGCATGGCGCGTGGAGGAGCCAAACGCCTTCGGGACGGACGAGTTCGTGACGCTCTGCCGGAAAATCGGCTGCGAGCCCTACATCTGCACCAACGCGGGCACGGGCACGGCGGAGGGGATGAGCGACTGGGTCGAGTACTGCAACCTGGAAAAGGAAGGGGAATTCGCCCGGCTGCGCGTGGGGAACGGGTACCCCGGGCCGCACGGAGTGCGGTACTGGAGCATCGGCAACGAAAACTACGGCCACTGGGAGATCGGCGCCAAGGGGAGCCGGGAATGGGCGGCGCTGGCGACGGAGGCCGCGAAGATGATGAAACGCGTGGATCCGACCATCAGCCTGAGCGCGGCTGCCCTGGTGGACCTGGACTGGAACGTGCGGTTGCTGAGTGCCTGCGGGGACCGGCTGGACTGGATCTCCATCCACGGCTACTGGGACATGGTGCAGCAGACCAACGCCCTGGCGGACTACGCGCATTGCATGGGCTACACGGAGGACCTGGAGCGGCCCATCCGGCGGGTGCGCGGGCTGCTCAACGCCATGGGCCTTGAAAAGAGGATTCGGATCGCCTTTGACGAGTGGAACCTGC
>CAZJCB010000097.1:0-3058 GCA_964544245.1 uncultured Christensenella sp. | reverse complement strand
ACCTGCTGCCCCGGGACCGGAACGACGACAACAGCAGCTATACCATGGCGGACGCGGTGTTCTCCGCCTGTTTCCTCAACACCCTGCTGCGCAACGCCGACCTGGTCGGCATGGCCTGCTTCGCGCCCGCGGTCAACACCCGGGGCGCTGTCTTCACCCATCCCGGCGGCATCGTGAAGCGGACCACCTGGCACGTTTTCCGGATGTACACCAGCCTGATGGGGGAGGAGGTCGTCGACCTGCGGGAGCAGGACGTCCCGCTGTACACCGTGCCCGGAAAGGCGGGCAGCGTGGACGTCCCCTGCGTGGACGCTGCCGCGACACGCTTTTCCGCGACGGGCGCACTGGCCGTTTCCCTGGTCAACAAGCATGAGGCGGAAGAGCGGGAGGTGGAGGTGCGCCTGCCCGCGGCCTTTGCCCGCGCGGAACTGCACACCCTTTGCGGCGCTTCCCCGGACGACTACAACGACGTCGGCCGGGAGAACGTAAAGCCCTTCCTGAACGCGGAAGGCATCCTCTCTCGGGAGGAAGGCCGAATCAGCCTCAGGCTGCCCGCGCATTCCGTAAATATCCTGCGGCTGGAATCGTCGCAAACTGTTACCGATGATGTCTGAAGGAGGCCCCGTCATGCTGGACGCGAAACTCATCACCCCGGCGGAAGCCCTGTCCCATCCGACCCTGTTCAGGGAATTCAAGGCAAGTGACGCTGTGAAGGCGACGCTTCAGATCACGGGCCTGGGCCTGTACAGGGCATTCCTGAACGGGCAGCGCGTGGGGGAGGACTGGCTGTCGCCCGGTTTCAACGACTACGACGCCTACCTGAGGTTCCAGACCTATGACGTGACCGGGCTCATCAGGGAGGACAACCGCCTGGAGGTCACGCTGGGCGACGGCTGGTACAAGGGCCGCTTCGGCCTGGACGGCGGGCAGGAAAACACCTGGGGGGAGCGGTACCTGCTCTGCGCCCGCCTGACGCTCGGGCTGGCGGATGGGCGGGAAGAGGCGATTGGGACCGACGATAGCTGGCAGGCCGTGCGCTCGCCCGTCACGTTCAGCAATATTTACGATGGGGAAGCGCGGGACGATACGGCCGAAGCCGGGCCTCCGGTTCCCTGCGTACTCGCAGAAACGGACTACACCCTGGTGCCGGACTTCTCCCCGACGGTGCGGCACAAACTGACGCTTGCGCCCGTGCTGATCACCTCGCCTAAGGGGGAGAGTATCCTGGACTTCGGGCAGAACATGACGGGCGTCGTGCGGTTCAGGAGCCGCCTGAAAAAGGGGGAGCGGCTGCGGATGCTGTTGGGCGAGGTGCTGCAGGACGGCTGCTTTTACCAGGGCAACCTCCGCAGCGCGAAGGCGGAGTATACCTACGTTTCCGACGGCGTGGAGAAGGACGTGGAGCCGTATTTCACCTTCTACGGCTTCCGCTACGCGCTGGTGGAAGGCCCGGGGGAGGTCGATCCCGCGGATTATTCCGGCCTGGTCCTGTATTCCGACCTGCGGGGGACGATGTCGGCCGAGACCGACAGCCCGCTCATCAACCGGCTGATGGAAAACGCGCTCTGGGGCCAGCGCGGCAACTTTGTGGACGTGCCCACCGACTGCCCCCAGCGGGACGAGCGGTTGGGCTGGACGGCGGACACGCAGGTATTCGTCAACACGGCGTGCTTCCAGATGGACTGCAAGGATTTCTACCGGAAATTCATGCGCGACATGCGGGAAGACCAGACGCGTTACTACAATGGCGACATCCCCATGTTTTCCCCCTCCCTGAAGGGCAGGGCGGGTCCGGGCGGCGCGGCCTGGGCGGACGCGGGCACCATCGTCCCCTGGAACGTGTACTGGGCCTACGGGGACAGGGAACTGCTGAGTGAAAACTGGCCGATGATGCGCGATTTCGCGGAAGCGATGATCCGCAAAGACGAGGCGCACGGCGGCCGCCACGTCATCGACACCGGCTTTATCTTCGGCGACTGGCTGGCCCTGGACGGGATGGACGAGCAGGCGGTCAAGGGCGGCACGGACGACAGCTTTATCATGACGGCGTACTATTTCCACAGCCTCCGCCTGGCCTCCCTGGCCGCTTTGGAGCTGGGCCACGGGGAGGAAGCGAAGCGGTATATCCGCCTGTCGCAGGCGGTCCGGGAGGCCTTCCTTGATGAATTCTTCGCCCCCGGCGGCCGGCTGGCCGTGGACACGCAGACAGGCTACGTGCTCGCGCTGTTCACGGGGCTGTACCGGGACCGGGACAAGCTGCTCGCCGGCTTCAGGAACCGGCTGAAAAAGGACGCCTTCCGCATCAAGACCGGCTTTGTGGGCACGCCGCTGATGCTGCCGGTCCTGTTTGACAACGGGATGGCGGACGAAGCCTTCCGGATGCTGTTCAACGAAAAGTACCCCGGCTGGCTCTATTGCGTCAAACTGGGCGCCACCACCATCTGGGAGCGGTGGAATTCACTCCTGCCCGACGGCAGGATCTCCGGCACCGGCATGAACTCGCTCAACCATTACGCCTACGGCTCGGTCTGCGAGGCGATCTATTCACGTATCGCCGGGCTCAGGCCCGCGCTGCCCGGCTGGGGGAGGGCGCTCATCGCCCCGCACCTCAACTGGCGCATGAAACACATCCGCGTGGCCTTCCATTCCCCCGCCGGCCTTTACCTGTCCGCCTGGAAGGTCAATGAGGACGGCAGCGTCACGGTGGAGGCTGAGGTGCCCGAAGGCGCGTCAGCCACCCTGGTCCTGCCCGCTCATCCGGAAGGGCTGCGGCGGGATATCGGCCCGGGCAAACATTCCTACATTTACCAGCCCTCGCACAGCCTGCTGTACCCCTATTCCGCCGCTTCCCGCGGCGCGGACCTGATGGCCAGCCCGGGCGCCAGGGAGGTGCTGCAAAAGCTGATGCCGGACCTTTTTGCCAGGCTCTCAGGGGACAACAGCTTCTTCCTGCAGGAACGGGTCTGCGACGCCGCCGGCGTTCCGCCCTTTGTCAAAGGGGAAGGGCTGGAGGAACTGGACGCCGCGCTGCGGAAGGTGCGGGCGGAATAAACGGGGG
>CAZJCB010000096.1:0-7852 GCA_964544245.1 uncultured Christensenella sp. | reverse complement strand
CGGCGTCTTGGTACTATCGCAGGCAGGGCGCGCGGCCTGCGCCGGGCGCCAGGGGAATGAAGGCACAGGGGGATTGGATTTGGAAGACAGGCGGCTCAACAAATACATCGCGGACAGCGGCTACTGTTCGCGCCGCGAGGCGGATCACCTGATCGAGGAAGGAAAAGTGACCGTCAACGGGCGCATGGCGAAAATCGGGGAGAGGGTCCCCCCGGGCGCGCGCGTCGTGGTGGACAAGCATCCCCTGGACGCGGAAAGTGACAAGGTCTACCTCGCGGTCAACAAGCCGCAGGGCATCGTGTGCACCGCCGACCGCCGTGAAAAGATGAACATCGTCGACTACGTCAATTATCCCGGACGGGTCTACCCTGTCGGCCGCCTGGACAAGGACAGCGAGGGACTGATCCTCATGACCAGCGACGGGGACATCGTCAACCGCATCCTGCGCGCCTCCGGCAGGCACGAGAAGGAATACGAGGTTGCGGTGGACAGGCCGGTCACGCCGGAATTCCTTGACCGGATGAGCCGGGGCGTGCCGGTCCTCGGGCAGGTCACCCTCCCCTGTCATGTCCGTAAAACCGGCGCGGACTCCTTCCGCATCATCCTGGTGCAGGGGCTGAACCGGCAGATCCGGCGGATGTGCGAAGCCCTGGGTTCTACCGTCGTCCGCCTGCGCCGCGTGCGCATCATGAACATCACCCTGGGCGGCATGCGCCCCGGCCAATGGCGCATGCTGACGGACAAAGAGCTGGGCACCCTCATGAAAAGCCTCGGCGCCGCCGGGAACAGCGCGGCGGAGGAAGAGGAATAAACCTCTAAGGGGGTGCCTGCGCCTCATTCCTGACGCTGCTTGCCCTGTCCTGCAGCAGGTTGAGGAGGAGGCCGCCCAGCACGAACAGGCCGCCGACCGCCGTCCGGACAGGGAAAGACTGCGTGAGCAGCATGTCCAGCAGCAGGCTTGCGGACACCTGCCCGACAAAAATGGCGAGGCTCATGTAGAAGGACGATATCCTGCCCACGATATGGTTGGACAGCAGCACGATGACCGCGCCCAGGCCTCCGCCCAGGTAAATGTAAAAGGGGCCGGAGAGCGCGAACGGCCATGCCGGGGCGTTTTTCACAAAAGACAGGAGCAGCAGGGATCCGGACAGCCCCGCCAGGTAATTGCACCACGCGCTGGTTTTCACACCGGTTCTCCCGGCCAGGCGGCTGTTGATCAGGCGGGAGAACAGCACGCTGACCCCCGCGAGCAGGGACAGCGCCACCGGCCATAAATCCGTTTGCCTGCCCAGCATCCAGGCGGTCCCGATCAGGGCCAGCAGCCCGCCCCACAGTTTTTGGGGGCGGAAACGGCGCCTGGGCAGGCCGATCAGCCCGAAATGGTCGGCCAGCAGGCCTGAAACGCTCTCGCCCAGCAGGCTGAGCGCCATCATGGCGGTGACGCTGATGCGGCCAAAGGCCGTGTTGTTGAAGACCGTCGTCAGGATGCCGATCAGGCCCCCCATGTACAGCCAGGGGGGCAGTTTTTTGACGCGGGGCTTCTCTTTCCTGATGAGGAAGGCTGCCGACAGGAACAGCAGCCCGGCCGCGTGGATGATCACCAGCGCCATGGCCTGGCCAACCCGCGCGTTCAGGCCGCCGTTGAACACGACCATCACCGAAATCAGCATCCCCGCCAGGAGGGAGAGAGAATACAGCATCAGCGCGCGCCCCTTTTCACGCCTGCCTGGAGGAGGACTGGCCCGGCATCAGACCGTGATCAGCTTTTCGTTGTTCTTCAGCGCTTCGGTGAGCAGGGGCCCCCAGGAGACGACCTCGGCCCCCAGCGCTTCCAGCTGGGCCGTCACGCCCAGCTGCCTGGCGCAGGCGGCGCAGGCGGAGAACCTGACGCCCACGTTCTGCGCGATCTTGATCTCTTCCTGGACGGCGGCGTTTTCTGCCGCCAGTTTGGCCGACGCTCCCCAGATGATCACCGTCACGTGCTCCCACCAGCCGCGCAGGAGGCTGTTCTTCGCGTACATCAATACCATGTGCCGGGCGGTGAGGGGGTCGGCGCTCGTCCACAGGATGTACAGGGTGTCCTTTTCTTCCACAGGCAGTCACCTCTCTTTTTCTTTCCATCCTAACAGGGGAGGGCAGGGACGGCAAGGACCAAAGCCCCTTCCTTTATGGTTTTTTCGCTTGCGCGGGGCGCCGGATTGTGTGATGATGTCCTGGCGATTCCGCCGGGCCGGTGGTGTATCCGCTGCCGGGGGAGCAGAGCATAAAGCGGAAAGGGATAAAAGCCATGAAAGCCTTTGAACCACTCCGGGTCAGGAACATGCGGCTCAAAAACCGCCTGGTGATGCCGCCGATGTGCATGTACTCTGCTTTCGGGCAGGATGGAAAGGTGGGCGCCTTCCACATGGCGCACTATGTTGCCCGCGCCATCGGGCAGGCGGGCCTCATCATCGTGGAGGCCACCGGCATCCGGCCGGAGGGCCGCATCAGCAACGAATGTCTGGGCCTGTGGGAGGACGGGCAGGTGGAGGGCATGGTGCGCCTGGCAAAAGCCATCCGGGACCAAGGCGCCGTACCGGCGCTGCAGCTCAACCATGCCGGGCGCAAGTCTGTCACGACCGGGACCCGCCGCCTGGCCCCCTCCGCCATCCCCTTCAACGAGCACGGGGTCACGTATGAGGAGATGACCGGGGAGGACATTGCCGGGCTGATGGACGCCTACCGCGCGGCCGCCCGCCGCGCCCATGAGGCGGGTTTTGAAGGCCTGGAGATCCACGCCGCGCACGGTTACCTCATCAACCAGTTCTTAAGCCCGCTGTCCAACCTTCGCCGGGACGCCTGGGGGCAGGACCGCTCGCTGTTCCTCAGGCAGGCCGTGGAAGCTGTCGCGGGCGCATGGCCGGAGGACAAGGCGCTGTGGATCCGTATATCGGCCACCGACTGGCTGGAAGGCGGCGTGACGCCCGCGGATTGGATCAGGTGGCTGAATGAGCTCCCCCGGAAGATGGACATGGTGCATGTTTCCAGCGGCGGCCTGCAGAAGGCGGCTGTCCACACCTACCCCGGCTACATGCTGCCGCTGGCGGCGGAAATCAAAGAGGGCACCGGCCTGCCGGTCATCGGCGTCGGTTTCCTGGACGACGACCAGCTGATCATGCAGGCCCTGGAGTCCGGCAGCTGCGACCTGGCGGCCCTGGGGAGAAGCCTCCTGCGCAACCCCAACCGGATCGTCGACCTGGCCCTGCGCTATGGGCGGACAGACCTGGTGCCCAAACAGTATGAAAGGGCCTACAAGGAACGGATGTAGGGCAAGCGGAAGGGCCCGGAGGGCGTTTTGGCTGAATGCGCTTGCGCTGCGGACACAAAGCGAAGGAATCGCGAACCCGCCGGGCGGCCGTCCGGCGCGGGGGAAGGGGGGCCAGGAGATGAAGAACGTCGTGATCACGGGCAGCACCCGGGGAATTGGTTTCTGTATGGCCAGGGAGTTCCTGCGGGCTGGATGCAGGGTCACGCTGTCGGGCAGGGGGGACGCGCTCCCGCCGGAGGCTTTGGCCGAACTGAAGCCTTTTATCGGGGAGTACCTGTACGTACCCTGCGACGTCCGCAAAAGGGCGGACCTGCAGAACCTCTGGGACGCGTCCAATGCGAAGTGGGGCGGGGTCGACATCTGGATCAGCAACGCCGGGCGGAACGCCCCGCACAGCCATGCCTGGGAAACCGGGGAGCCCTGCACGCAGGACATCATCAGCACCAATGTCTTCGGCATGGTCGCCGGCTGCCAGGTCGCGGCGGCGGGCATGCTCCGGCAGGGCCATGGCGCAGTCTACGCCATGGAGGGCCTGGGCTCCAACAAGATGATCCAGCCCAGGACCATCCTGTACGGCACCACCAAGCACGCCCTGACGTACTTCATGAAAGGGCTCGCCAGGGAACTGGAAGGGACCGGCGTCACCGCGGGGCGGCTGTCGCCCGGCATGATGCTGACGGATTTCATCACCAAAAACCCGGACGGCGGGCCGTCGGAAGTCATCCGGGACAAAAGGTTCAGGAAAGTCTTCAACATCCTGGCGGACCGGCCCGAAACGGTCGCGGCGTTCTTTATCCCCAAAATGCTCGGCAACAGGAAGAACGATGCTCACATTGTCTGGCTGACCAACCGGAAGGCGGCGTGGCGCTTCATGACCGCCGGCGTCCGCCGGAGAGAATTGATCTGAACGCCTGGACACAGACAGCCGGGACCGGCCTGCCCGTACCGCTTGATTTGGTATCGTTCAAACATGAACCTTGGGATAAAGCTCCGATTTTTCTCAGGACTCTGACGGACGTCGGGCCGTTCACGGCAGAAGAATTCAACACCATTTGCAAGATGCCCTGCTCTCTTTTAAGGCAGGGCTTTTCATAAGCCTTGTATGTGAACTTAAGCGCCATTTCATCAGAAGGCCTGGTTTTCTCAAAAGCGTCGATGAGCGAAGCTTTTCCCGCTCATAACGGAGTCCTGGAACAAAGCAGAAATATTCCTCGTGATACGGAATCGCCATTGTTTAGCGCGGCTGGATGCGGATATGATTGTTGTGCGTCACAACTGAGCGTGGAAACGGGTGCAATGCCTTATGAAAAAGGGGAATGCTATGAAAAAACGGCTTAAGGTCATCCTGATATCCTTCCTGGCGCTCCTGGTCATCCTGGCGGGCGGGTTCGCCGTCTACGCGTCGGTTTACTACAGGGCGGACGATACGGCGAACGCGATCCTGCGGGGCGGAGACGGGATCCAGGTAAAAGAAGACCGCATCATCCTGCGGCCTGAGGAAGCGGGGGATACGGCGCTGATCTTTTATCCCGGCGCCAAGGTGGAGTTTACGGCTTACCTGCCGATCCTTGAAAAACTGCGCCAGAACGGCATCGCCTCCGTGCTGATGAAAATGCCCTTCAATATGGCGATCTTCGCCCCCGGCGCGGCGGACAAGGCCTTTGGCGAGCTGCCCGGTGCAAAGGACTGGTACGTCGGCGGGCATTCGATGGGCGGCGCCATGGCGAGCAGCTACGCCGCCGGGCACAGGGACAGGGTCAAAGGCCTGGTTTTGCTTGGCGCCTACATTTATGGCGACGTGCCCCCGGAGGACGCGCTGACGGTCTACGGCACGCTGAACGCCGGCCTGGAAAAGAATATTGACTACACGGAAAACGTCGTTATCATTGAGGGCGGCAACCATGCCCAGTTTGGAAACTACGGCGAACAGAAGGGCGACCCCGCCGCCACGGTCAGCAGGGATGAGCAGCAGGAGATCGCGGTCAGGGCGATCCTGGAATTCATCAGGGAGAAATCGGGGGAATGAACCGTTGAACCCCTTTACACAGCAAGGCCGCTTGCATGCGGCAGGAAAGAAGTGAGGACGATGAAGGCAGCGGTTGTCTATTTTTCGCTCGAGGGCAATACGAAGTATGCCGCGGAGAGGATCGCGGAGGAATTTCACGCGGACCTGATCCCGCTGGTTCCGGCCAGGAAGTACCCCAGGGGCAGATTCAGCAAGTATTTTTGGGCCGGGAAAAGCGCAGTGTTCAGGGAGGCCCCGATACTGGAGGCCTGCCGCTTTGAAGCGGACAGGTACGACCTGATTCTGCTCGGCACGCCGATCTGGGCGGGAACCCTGGCGCCCCCTCTGCGTACGTTTCTGCGGGCGAACAGGCTGGAAGGGAAAAAGGCCGCGCTGTTCGCGTCCTGTTCCGGCGGTTCGGCGGACAAGTGTTTTGCTGAAATTAAGAAGGAGATTCCCGGCAGTTCCGTGCTCGCCGAGCTCAGGCTGGTTGACCCGGCCAAAGGCGGTAAGCCGGAAGAACTCCGCCGGATCGCTGATTTCTGCGCGAAGCTCAAGGAGAAACTCGGATAAGCCAAACTGACCGGCGCGGCAGGGATCAGCTCCCGAAGCTCTCCATCGGCTCAATCTCGTCCAGCGCCAGCCCGGGGTTCTTTTCTCCGGCCAGGCGGACGCTCCACTCGTTTTCAAAGAACAGCACGGGGTGGCCCAGGCTGTCCGTGCCGTGGGCGGTGGTGGAGGTGAGCGCCAGGTCGCTTACCGGCTTCGGGGTCTGCGTCACCCAGCGCACGAAACGCCAGGGCAGCGTGTCCATGGCCAGCTCGGCGCCGTATTCGTTCTTCAGGCGGTAGGCCAGGACGTCAAACTGCAGCACGCCCACGACGCCCACGATGCTCTGCTCCAGCCCGGTCTCCTCGCGGGTAAAGGTCTGGATGGCGCCCTCCTCGCTCAACTGGGTGATGCCTTTCAGGAACTGCTTGCGCTTCATGCTGTCCAGCGGGCGCACGCGGGCGAAATGCTCCGGAGCGAACACGGGGATGCGGGCGAAGCGCAGGCCGTTCTGCTCGCTGAGGGTGTCGCCCAGGCGGTAGATGCCCGGGTCAAACAGGCCGATGATGTCCCCGGGGTAAGCGATCTCCACCAGCGCGCGCTCGTCCGCCATGAACTGCTGCGGGGCCTTCAGCTGGATCTGTTTGGACAGGCCGGAGTGCCAGGCGTTCATGTCCCGCCTGAACACGCCGGACACCACGCGCACGAAGGCCAGCCGGTCCCGGTGGGCTGGGTTCATATTGGCCTGGATCTTGAACACAAAACCGGAAAAGGACGGGTCCTCGGGCTCGACCATGCCCCTGTCGCTTTCCCGGGGCATGGGGGGCAGGGTGGCGCGCAGGAAGCGGTTGAGGAAGGGCTCCACGCCGAAGTTGGTGATGGCGGAGCCGAAGAACATCGGGGTCAGCTCGCCTTTGCGGATGGCCTGCAGGTCAAAGGCGTCGCCCGCCGCGTCCAGCAGTTCCACTTCGTCCTTCAGCCGCCGGATGTAGTGCGCTTCCAGCATCCCGGGCAGGGCGGGGTCGTCCAGCGCGATCTCGGTTTTCCGCGCCTTGGTCTTCCCGTGGTCCCCGGAAAAATACAGGTCGATCATGCGGGTGTCCCGGTGGTATACGCCCTGGAAGTCCCCGTCCACGCCGATGGGCCAGTTGACCGGGCAGGAACAGATGCCCAGCACCTGCTCCAGCTCCTCCATCAGGGCGAAAGGGTCTTTCGCGGCGCGGTCCATCTTGTTGACGAAGGTGAAGATGGGGATGCCCCGCATCCGGCACACCTTGAACAGCTTGCGGGTCTGCTCTTCCACGCCGCGGGCGGCGTCCAGCAGCATGACCGCGCTGTCCGCGGCTACAAGGACGCGGTAGGTGTCCTCGCTGAAGTCCTGGTGGCCGGGGGTGTCCAGGATGTTGATGTGGTAGCCGTCAAAGGAGAACTGCATGGCGCTGGAGGTGACGGAGATGCCGCGCTGCTTTTCGATCTCCATCCAGTCGCTGGTGGCGTGCGCGGCGGCCTTGCGCGCCTTGACGCTGCCCGCCTGGCGGATGGCGCCGCCGTAGAGCAGCAGCTTTTCCGTCAGCGTGGTCTTTCCGGCGTCCGGATGGCTGATGATGGCGAAGGTGCGCCGCCGGGCGATTTCCATGAGCCGTTCGTCCATGTGTCCCCCTGAAAAATGTTGTAAAACAAGAGAAATCGATTATATTCGCCGGGGCGGGGCTTGTCAATTCTGTCTGACCGTTTGGTAGGCATTATACCAACAGCAGGGACGGCTGAGCATCCCCCTATCACAGATAAACCGCCCGGCGCGCTTCATGCCGGGCGGTTTGATGTCTCAACGGTTCACTCGATGGTGATCACGCCCACGGGGCAGCTGTCCCGCGCCTCTTCGGCGGTTTCCTGGGTGGCGTCGGTGACGTCGGCATAGGCTTCCGCCAGGCCGTCATCGTTCATCCGGAACACTTCCGGGCAGGTGTCCGCGCAAAGGCCGCAGCCGATGC
>CAZJCB010000095.1:0-7980 GCA_964544245.1 uncultured Christensenella sp. | reverse complement strand
CATAAGTCCCGCGCTCTATAGCCAGGATTACCCTGTCGATGTTCTCCGGCTCTCCCTGGATTTCCATGGTGACGCTGCCATCCCACTCGTTCCTGACCCATCCGGTGCAAGAGTACAGATCAGCAGCATGTCTCGCTCGGTAACGGAAACCCACGCCTTGGACCCAGCCTTGGAAAACAATATGGCGGCGGATCATGTTCTTCATCTCGATAACCTGGAATTTGTTAGTTTGAATCTGTCGCTGCCGTGAATATCCTGTAGAAATTCCCACCACATATTTTATAAATGTCTTCCTGCGAATACCCCAAATTGACCAGCTCTGTTATGACCGAATGATAGAAGGAATCATCCACATCATTCCAGACATGGTTTGCAGAATTGTTGCCCTGACGGGAAGATGCGCTGCGTTCATCATACTCAGGCGTAATCTTGGAGTCTGTACCAATGGTCACATGGTCGATACCTACTACATCCACCATCGCTTTGATATTTGCAGCATATTCCGCAGGCGAGTTTGCCAGATGCGGCCATACACCGATGACGCCGCCTGCGTCCGCCACTTCTTTCGCAAGTTCAGGGCTGATGAGCCTCGGAAGCATAAAATTTGCCATCTGGCTGCTGCCAAGCTGCGTATTCAGTCCTGTATGGGAAATCAGAATCGGCTTTGTCGCAACCTTTAGAGCGTCCCGCACCGTGGCATCACTGGCGTGTGCCAAATCCACAAGGATACCAAGGCACTCACTTTCCCGGATGGCTTCCTCGCCAAGCTCCGTAAGTCCGCCGTAGACGACAGGATTAGTATAAACATCTCCCAGCGCCGGATCGGCGTCATTATCATGGAACAGATCAAAGATACGAAGCCCACGGTCGTATGCGAGCTGGAGTCTGGATACATCTCCCTCAAGGAAATGCGCGCCTTCCACTTCCTGAATGACGATGGGTTCTCCGTTCTCGAAGTTTTCCATCATCTGCTCACCGTTCAGCGTCCGCTCGATACCGCTGTCCTCCAGAATTTTATCCTGCGCGTCAAGGGCAGTTATGAAGCGGTCATACGCCTGACCTTCCCGGTTCAGCTGCACATAATCTACGGCAAATGTCATGCCGATAGCGTTCATACCGGCGTTTTCCATAGCAGTACGGAGGTCAACATCAGGACCTGGGAGCTGACTTTGCTCCATCGGAACGTCCACATGAAGATGTGTGTCCATGCGGATAACCGAAGTATAAATTGCCTCCACATCCTCGTTTGCCGTTGCAGCTACAGTTGCAGCTGAGCCACTTTCGGTAACATCGACCGATGTGTCAGCATACGGCTCCGCCTGAAAGATCCGCGCCGCGAATTCCTTTAAATAGGACTGCCAGTTTGACATATCATGACCGCCATTTGTGGTCTTGAACATATGGGTAATGCCGTATTCATCAAGCGTGTCTGAGAGCTGCTGTGCGCCGTCGCTGATAATCTGATCGTCCTTGCCGACCGCAATCCAGAAAAGATGTACGGTTTCATTGGTTTTATCCGCATCAGCAAAGAAATCGCTGTTCGCCGCTACAAACTCCTCCGGGGTAAGGGAACTTCCGGAACCCTGCACGGACTGTGCGCCTGCGCTGCTTCCGCCCTGGATACCCATGCTGAAGACGCCAATCCAGTTGAAAAGCTCCGTATGCTCCACGCCTGCGTACAGAGCTTCCGCGCCGCCATAAGAAAAACCGGCAACGGCACGGGATCCAGCTTCACTTATGGTTCGATAGCTGCTGTCGATATAGGGAATGATGTCCTGCTCAAGCTCTGTGATAAATAACTCCCGTTTTTCATTGGCCGCCGCAGCCTGTTCAGCATTGATTTCCTGGCTACCGCCATTTTGTCCGCCACCATTCCAGCCGCCCTGGTTCCCCCAGCCGCCTTGGTTCCCATTTTGTCTACCCTGGCCTCCGAAGTTGCCGCCCTGGGACTGCTGACCATCCCATTGCCCTCCGTCACCCTGCGGCTGTTTACCGTCCCATTGCTGATTTTGACCCTGGCCGTCAGACCAGCCATTGCCCTGTCCACGGTCTGTACCGGGTGCTTTTTCCGAAGGATCATTTAGGCCCCCGTCCGGCATCACAACGATCATGGGCTTTGCCGTACCGGAAATAATCAGCTCGTCCATAATTTCCTGCATATTTCCGCCGCCTATCCATGCCGTATCATCCGTACCGCCGCCATTAATGAGGTACAGCACCGGATAGCTGTCCTGTGTGCTGTCATACCCGGCAGGGAGATACACCTGCATCCGCTGCTGTTTCCCGGCTGTGGAAGAATCGTAGAGCACGCTTTCCACTGTACTCGTCCCATTCAGCACCGCATCGTCTACGGTCGTCTGGCTTGCCGCTGGATTTTCATTTTCGGCGGCACCTGCGCATCCCGCGAGCATAAGCACTCCCGCAATGCCAAGTGCTGCTACCATTAAGAGTTTCTTTCGCATACAAAGGCCTCCTCATTCTTATGGTATCTTACCGGTTCCGCTTCATCCACATGCTCCCCGATGACCTTCTCCATCCAGATTATGTCATACCATCTACCGAATTTGTAACCACATTGATGGAATCGCCCACACTCCTTAAAACCAAGGTGTGCGTGGAAATCTGCGCTGTTGGTGGTCAGATATTCGTCTTCCACTGTCGGAAAGCCAATGCAGGCATAGAGATTCAGAATGCCCATGCCCTTCAGAGCTGCCTCCAGCCCTTCATACAATCTCCTGCCCAGCCCCTGCTTCTGTGCGGTATGGTCAAGATATATCGTCATCTCGCATGACCAGTCGTAGGCGGCGCGCCCGACAAACGATCCGGCATAGGCATAACCCTGGATAATGCCGTCCACCTCAATGACAAGATACGGATACTTCTCCATTGTCCGTTTCATCCTGGATCGGAATTCATCAATAGAGGGGGTGTCATATTCGAAGGTGATAGCTGTGTTCTCCACATAGTAGGAGTAGATCTCCAGAAGCCGTTCTGCGTCTTGAAGAGTAGCATTCCTGATTGTTATGTTCATTGGCCAGTCTCCTCAGAAGTATTTCTTTATGTTCTCCGCGATCTCCCGACAGCGGTTTTCCAGCGCAAAGTGCCCGCTGTTCACAGGGACAATCCTGGCATCGGGCAGATCCTTCTTGAACGCCTCCGCTCCTGTCCATATGAAGGACGGATCGTCCTTACCCCAGATGGCCAGAAGCTTAGGCTTATGCTCCCGCAGGTACTTCTGGAAAACCGGATACAGCTTCACGTTGTTCTGATAATCGAAGATCAGGTCGGACTGCTTCTCAGCATAATCAGGGATGGTCGAAGCGTAGTAGAGATCGAGGGAGTACCCATCGGGAGAGACACTTCCCGTCTCCGTCCCGAAAGTGTACTGTCCAATCACGGTCTCCGGCGCAAAGGCGCTCTTGTACTGCTCCCGAAGTCCCAGCGTCGGATGTTTCCAGTACTCCGCCCTCGCTTCCCACTTCTTTCCGAGTCCTTCCTCATATACATTCCCGTTCTGGCTGACAATACCGAGAATTCTTTCCGGATGCTTTACGGCAATACGGAAGCCTATCGGTGCCCCGTAGTCGAACACGTACATGAAAAACTTGTCTATACCCAGCTTTTCCAGGAAGTTATCCATCACCTCCGCCAGATGATCGAAGGTGTACTCAAAATGATCTCTCGCCGGGCTTGAACTCTGACCGAAGCCTGGATAATCCGGCGCAATCAGATGAAACCTGTCCTCCAGCATCGGCATCAGGTCACGGAACATATGAGACGCAGAGGGGAATCCGTGGAAAAGAATCATCGTGGGACGCGACGGATCGCCACACTCCCTATAGAACACTTCCAGGCCGTTTACTTCTATTGTTTTGTAAATCATATCTTCTCAAACCTCTTATATGTCTTCCCGTCCCGCTCTATGGTTTCATTCCACATAGAGGCTGGGCGAACCCAGATGCCCTGTTCACCGTACAGAGCCTTGTAAACTACCATCGCTTCCTCGGTCTCCGAGTGTCGGGCTATGGCGATCACCTCATACTCATTCCCCTTGAAATGATGGTAGCAGCCAAGCAGGATGGTCTGAATAGCTTCTTCGTAGGTCATAACGATTTTCCTCCTCTACTCTTCAGCTTTCTCCTAATCAAATTTTTCTCCTATTTTTGCCCTTGAATCAGGAGAACCGCAAACAGATTTAGGAGTAAGCTTTCGAAGAAAACGTTCCCTTTCCGCTCCCATGCTTATCGACATAGCCTTCATTCATTCTGCCCTTTTGTTTTCTTGCTGCACTTCCAGAGCGCCATCGGATGCTTATCGATTCTCGACAGGATTTCAGCCTTGTCAAAGAGCAGCTCAGGCTTATACTCGCCTTTACCAAATGTCTCCCAGAAAGACAAATCGCCTTCTGGAAGGAGAATACGCTTCAAGTAGGCATCTACTTGTTGCTGCGCCATCGGAAGGTCAAAGTGTTCCGCCCTGCGCAGAACTGGCGCCAGGTCAGTCCTTATCTTTTGCGCTGAAATTTTCCCGATGTTATTGAAATCAAAATGATCCGGCACATTTTCTGAAGCAATGGCTGAATAGAAAACAATACACTTCTTGAACAGCCCCTCCTCAGCCCCATCAAACAATCCGGACTTTTGCAGATTGAACATATCATACAAATCACGCGCGGCCGCCCGATTGAGCAGTGCGACAGCTTTTGTGGAGAAAATTTCCATCGGGTCAACGCTTAGTACCGTCAGTTCCCTGTCAAGCCAGGGCAAGACTACGCCGCGACGAGATACAGGAAGCACATGGCAGCGAAGCATATAGTTGATTTCTATTTTCAGATTGTCCCGCATACCGCCTGCGTTGACGTACTCATACACGAAAGAATCCAGGGCGTGGTATTGCTTCGACTTTGGACTCAGACTGTATCCCGATGCAGCCATGTATTTCCCGATGTGGTCATTGATCTGTTCCCGCTCCTGCAGCATCGTATCCCGAGGCACATTGTTAGAAAAGTCCATATCGATGTCCACAGATAACCTGGGAAGATCAAATATCGTCAGGTTAATTGCTGTCCCGCCTTTAAGCGCCAGACTGCCTGATAGCAGGGCATCGCTTTCCATGAAGGCAAGCACATCAGCAAGTCTACATACTTTCTCAAAGGTATCCCTGACAAAGCCCAGTTCTTTCGCCTGTCTGCCAAGGGTTATCCTGTCAAACTGCATCATAGTCGCTTACCCCTTTATCAATCAGTTTCTTTAAATCCTTCGGCGCATAAAGTAGCCATTTTTCATGAAACACAAAGTCATCCTGCTTTTCAAATAAATACGTTTTACTGGCAGAAATATGCTTCATGCATTTTTCAAAGAACGTGTCTGATAATGAAAACTCACCCTTAAATGCTTCAAGAATGTATCCGGCCTTCTGGTAAAGCTGTACCCTGTCGTAGCTTTCCAATGCTTGAAGGAGCTTTTCCTCATCAAGAGTGGGTATCAGGACAAGGCAACGCAGCAATTCCTCTAATCCGCCGATCCGAGGGAAATCTGCGATGCTGTCTATCACGGTTCGTTCCAGAGACGTAACACGAACCCCGTTGTTGGTTTCCTGAACTCCCGTACATCCTCTCCATGCCACCGGCTGGTAATTCAATCCATCATAGTCAAACGGGCGTACTTTTTTCTCCGTTCCGAAGTACACATCATAAAACACCTGATTGGCGTAGCCATAAAACTCAAATGCGCTGTGATGCGAAACAAAAGAATCATCAGCGATCCGAGAGGCGATCTGATAACGGCTGGGAATTGGCTGTTCCGTCTCCAAACTGATGACGGCATAGAGATCGCGCCGCACCCGTTCGATAAAGCCTTTCTTCAAATAGTTTTTTATTTGCCACTGTGCTGCGCATTCCGACCCTGCGATCCGAACCATATCGCCATGGGTAAAACAGCGCAGGGCAGCCAGTTCTTTGTACAGATCCATGGCACATCCTCCTTTGGGCAGTTTTAATTTTAGCACAAAACAAGAGTGATTGCAACTGTTTTGAGGAAATTTGCAAACTCTGATTTTTAAATTTTCTCTGAACAGCTGTGATTTCGATGGTTTTGAGCATTTTTAGAAACAGTTCTTTGGCTCTCATAGATTGTGACAGCACAAAACAAAAAACTGGGAGCACAGCCACATCAGCAGCCATACTCCCGGCACTCCGCTTCCCACTCCTCCTTGGTCAAAATCCGTCTGACCCGTTCCTCGATGCTCATGCCCTGTGGCCGGGCCGCGAACTCATCAAACACATGCCTCGCCAGCCTCTCGCTCTCCTCGAAATCGTAGCCTTTCGCCTGGATCTTATGGATCACCACCATGAGATTGTGGTAGGTCATGTTGCGCATCTGCCGCTTCATCCGACCACCTCCGCCTCGATGGCGTCCTTCTCGGCCTTTAGCTGGTCGATGCTCTGCTGGCAGCACTGCCTTACGAAGCCGTTCTTGGTGGCGTTCATCCGCGTCCGCTCGAGCTCGATCTCGCGCTTGTAGGTCTCCATGACCTCAATAGCGTCTTCCCTCGCTGCCTCCAGCCGCTTCTCGTATCTCAGGGTCTTTTTCATGGTCGCTTCCTCCTTCACAGCAGTCCGTTGTCTTCGGCGTAGCAGTAAATCTCGTCCTGCTCCTCGAAGTCGAGGTCGTTGAATTTGCAGCCGTGCCAGTCCTTGGCGATCTTGTTTAGGACCTTCATTTCTTCCTTGCTGTACATGGTTTCTTCCTCCTTCTGGGGTGCTCCCCCTGTTCAGCTTGTACATTACCATGATCCAGCCCACAAAGCCGCTGCGAAAGATCAAACGAATTGATAACTATGTGTGTCGTAGATTCTTCCGACTGATTTTCCGCAGTATTTTTCTTTTTCTGCTAATTATCAGTGGAAATCAACAAAAAAGCCGGGAGCATAGCCACGTCAGCCACACTCCCGGTCGAAAAAATCACTCTGCAACCATCCATCTCCCATCAGCATCCTTCTTCAGCATGCCCTTCTTCCTCAGCCAGTGGATGAATCTCTTGGCTGTAATCGTCTCGACTCCTACTCTCTTCGCAAGGGCAGTGGGTCCCATCCCAGGATCAGCACGGAGAGCCTTCAGCATCCGTTTCCTCTTCTCCTCCGCTCGGTCCCGCTCCAGCTTTTCCCGATCCAGCCGGGCCTGCACCGTGTCCCACACCTTCCTGCTGACGATGGGCTCGTGATGGTTTTTCACATACTTTTTGACCTGCACCTCGTCCGGCTTCCCGGTGATCACATTCCGCTGCGGAACCTTCCCGAATTCCTTGTCGCCGACATAGATCTCGTTTCTGAGGATTTTGCTGATCCGCGTCTTGGTGATCGGCTTCCCGTTGTTGTCCGTCACACCCTTCAGCTCTTTCTCGATCTCGCCCATGCTCATCCCGGCGGCGTACCGCTCGAACATCAGCCTTACATACTTCGCATATTCATCCGGCACAAAGGTATGCGCATCGGTGTTGTATCCGAAGTGCCTGCCTTTGTTGGGGAGGTAGATGCCTCGCTCCGCCCGCTTGCGGTACAACCATTTGATGTTCTCCGAGATGCTTTCGCTCTCGCTCTGGGAGATGGCAGATGCCAGGCTCAGTTGTAAAAGCGTGCTGGGGTTTTGAGTGTCGATACCCTCCTGCTCGAAGATGATGCGCACATTGTTCCCAGTCAGGTACTTAATGCTTTCCAGGGCTTCCACAGCGTTTCTCGCCCAGCGGCTGACCGACTTGCAGTAGATGATGTCGATCTTCATGGCAATGGCATCTTTGATCATCCGCTGAAACTCGGGGCGGTTTTCCGCGTGGGTGCCGGAAAGCCTCTCGCCGTAGACCCCGGCAAACTCCCACTCAGGGTGTCCCCTGATAAATCTTTCATAATGCTCCGCCTGGACCTCGTAGCTCTCGTCCTGCGCTTCCATAAGGCTTGAGACCCGGACGTATGCCGCCACATGCGGTT
>CAZJCB010000094.1:0-8021 GCA_964544245.1 uncultured Christensenella sp. | reverse complement strand
TGAACCCGAGGGGGCGGAGCGCTGGAGAAGCCGGGCGCGCGTGCTGTCCGGGCAGGCCCGAACGCTCAAGCGCCAGGTGCATGCCCGCCAGGAGGACATCCAGCAGACACTGATGCTGCTGACTGACCCGCTTGAACGCAAGGTGCTCACCATGCGCTACCTGGACCGCTTGAGCTACAGGGAGATCAGCGCGGCAACCCGGTTTTCCGAGCGCACGATCTACCGCGGCCACCACGGCGCCGTCGGAAAGCCGTTTCATTGACTAACCGGCCTGGCTTCAGTATGATAGCAGACGAAGTAATCAGCGGGATAACAGGCACATCGGTTCTTCGAATAGCCTGTTCCGCCGGGATATGAAGAAAAATCAGGCCGCAGCGAAAGGAAACGTGAACATGGACAAGTTGAAGGTCGCCTTTATCGGCGTTGGCAGCATCAGTGGCATCTATCTGGACAACCTCACCCAGGTCTTCAAGGGCCTTGAGATCGCCGGGGTATGCGACCTGATTCCTGAAAGGGCGCAGAACGCGAAGGAAAAGTACCATCTGCCCCGCGTTTATGCCGATATGTTCGAGGCGTTCCAGGACCCCGGCGTGGACATCATCCTGAACCTCACCCGCCCCTACCAGCACTTTGAGGTGACCAGGCTGGCGCTGGAGCATGGGAAGCACGTGTACACCGAAAAACCCCTGGGCATCAGCATGGAGGAGGGCGACGCGCTGGTCAGCCTCGCGCAGAAGCGCGGTCTGACGCTTGGCGGCGCGCCGGACACCTTCCTGGGGGCGGGGCTGCAGAGCTGCAGGAAATACATCGATTCCGGCATCATCGGCGAGCCGGTCGGCGCGGCCGCTTTCATGATCTGCCGCGGGCATGAGACCTGGCATCCCGACCCAGATTTCTATTACCAGTTGGGCGGCGGCCCGATGATGGATATGGGGCCCTACTACATGACAGCCCTCACCAGCCTGCTGGGGCCGGTCGAACGCCTGGTTTCAGCGGGGAAAAGGAGCTTCCCGCGCCGCCTTATCACCAGCCAGCCGCACGCGGGTACGGAAATCAAGGTCAACGTGGATACCTACATCACCGGCATCCTGCAGTTCGCTTCCGGCGCCGTCGGGACGCTCTTCACCACTTTCGACGTGCATTACCCGACCCAGGCCAGGCTGGAGATCTACGGCAGCGAAGGGACGCTGATTGCCCCGGATCCCAACTTTTTCGGCGGCCCGATCAAAGTGTTCCGCCCCGAGACCGGAAAATTTGACGAACTGCCCCTGCTGTTTGACTACCAGGCCAATTCCAGGGCCCTCGGCCTGGCGGACATGGCCGCGGCCATCCAGTCCGGCCGCAGCCCCCGCGCCGGGCTGCAGCAGATCCACCACGTGCTGGACATCCTGACCGGCTTTGAGCGCAGCGCCAGAAGCGGAGCCTGGCTGGACATGAAAACCGCTTACAGCCGTCCGGTGCCCATGAAAAAGGCCGCCATGCCCGGCGTCCTGGACGGAGACTGAGCCGCCTGGGCCAGGGAATCCTCTCCAGAAAAAGTCAGGCGGAAGGTGAACGATGCTGTTTCCAGAGGACATCCGTGAGGTGCTGATCGACGGGCACCATCTGACCCTGGAGGAAGTTGTCGCGGTCGCGCGCTTCCGTTCCAGGGTCACGGTATCTGATGCCGCGGTCCAGGCAATGAACCGCTCCCGCGCCGTGGTGGACCGGATCCTTCAGGAAAACAAACCCGTTTACGGTATCAATACGGGCTTTGGCGCGCTGAGCAGGATCGGCATTTCCGTGGAGGAAGCCGGCCTGCTGCAGAACAACCTCATCCTCAGCCACGCGGTGGGGTGCGGGCAGCCGCTTCCCCGCGAAGCCGTGCGCGCGGTCATGCTGCTGCGGGCCAACGCGCTGTGCCAGGGCTATTCAGGCATCCGTCCAGCGTTGGTGATTGCGCTGGCGGACATGCTCAATTCCGGCGTCCACCCGGTCATCCCTGAAAAGGGCTCCCTGGGCGCTTCAGGCGACCTGGCCCCCCTTGCGCACATGGCGCTGGTGCTGCTGGGGCGCGGGGAAGCGGAAGTCGGGGGAGAGGTCATGCCGGGGCCTCAGGCGATGCAGGCGGCAGGGCTGGGCGTACATTCCCTGCGGGCCAAGGAAGGGCTGGCGCTGATCAACGGCACCCAGGCCACCTGCGCGGTCGGGGCATTGGCACTGTATGACGCGATGCAGGCGGCGCGGCTGGCGGACATCGCTGCCTCGTTCAGCATGGAAGCGCTGCTGGGCAGGATCGACGCGTATGATGAGCGCATCCAGGCCCTGAGGTCCCACCGGGGGCAGCGGCTGGTCGCGCGCAATATGCGCCTGCTTTGCGGGGGAAGCCCGATGATGGGGGAGGCCGACAGCCTGCGCGTGCAGGACGCCTACTCCCTCAGGTGCATCCCCCAGGTCCACGGGGCGGTCCGTGACGCGATGGATTACGCGTTGAAAACGCTGGGGACCGAATTCAATTCTGTCACGGATAACCCGCTCATATTCCCGGAGGACGGCAGCGTCATCTCGGGCGGCAATTTCCACGGCGAGCCGCTGGCCATGGCCCTGGACTTCCTGGGCATCGCCGCGGCGGAGCTGGCCAGCATATCCGAACGGCGCCTGGAACGCATGGTCAACCCGCAGCTGAGCGGAGGGCTGCCCGCCTTCCTGACGAACCATCCCGGGGTCAACTCCGGGATGATGATCCTGCAGTACACCGCGGCATCCATGGTATCGGAAAACAAGGTGCTGGCCCACCCGGCCAGCGTGGATTCCATCCCTTCCTCCGCCAACCAGGAGGACCACGTCAGCATGGGGATGACCGCCACGCGAAAGGCCAGGCTGATCGTTGAGAACACCCTGTCCGTACTCGCGCTGGAAATGCTGGCGGCCGCTCAGGCCATTGACCTGAGGGATGGGGAGCCATCCCCGCCGCACCGGAAGCTCCAGGAACTCATCCGGGAGGAAACGCCTTTCCTGGACGGGGACAGGGAACTGCGGCTGGATGTCAGCCGGATGAACGACCTCATCCGAAGCGGGGACATAACGAAACTGATCTCCAGGGAAGTGCCGGGTTTCAGTTAAGGGACGACGGAGCCTTTCTTGATCACGGTCCGCACCAGGTTGCTTCCGAAACGGTAACACAGGAAGTCCAGGTCGGGCGCGTCCCAGAGGAGGATGTCCGCCTGTTTTCCGGCTTCCAGGCTGCCGACGCTGCCCGCCCTGCCGATGGCGGCGGCTGCGTTGAGCGTCACCGCGCAGAGGATCTCCTCAGGCGTCATCCTGTACTGCCAGCTGGCCAGGTTCATACAGAACTGCAGCGAATACCCCGGGCAGCTGCCGGGATTGAAATCACTGGCGACGGCGACGGGCACGCCGGCATTGATGAGGTCCCTTGCCCGGGCGTAGGGCTTTCCCAGATAAAATGAGGTGGCGGGGAGCAGGCAGGCGATGACCCCGCCGTCCTTCAGCGCCGTGATGCCGCTGTCTTTCATCGAAATCAGGTGCTCGGCGGAGATTGCGCCGATTTCACCAGCCAGCTCGCTCCCGCCGATCGCGTGGATCTCATCCGCGTGGATCTTGCCTTTCAGGCCCGCTTTTTGCCCGGCAAGCAGGATCTCCCGGGCTTCCTCAGCCGCGAAGACCCCTTCCTCGCAGAACACGTCGCAGAACTCCGCCAGCCCTTCCGCCGCGGCTTGCGGAATGATTTCATCGGTCACCAGTTTGATGTAGCCTTGCCGGTCCAGCGCGTATTCCGGCGGCAGCGCGTGCGCCGCCATCAGCGTGGAGACAATATCCACCGGGTGCCCTTCATCAAGACGCTTCGCTGCCCGCAATTGTTTCAGTTCATCTTCCAGGCTGAGCCCATACCCGCTTTTCGCCTCGCAGGTGGTGGTGCCCAGCGCCAGCATCCCGTCCAGCGTTTTTCGGGCCTTGTCGGTCAATTCCTGTTCGCTGGCGGCCCGGGTTTCCCTGGCGGTGCTCAGGATGCCCCCGCCGGCCGCCAGGATGTCCAGGTAGGGCACGCCGGCCAGTTTTATCCTCAGTTCATGCGCGCGCCAGCCGCCGAACACCAGGTGGGTATGGGCGTCGACCAGACCGGGGGTGACCAGGCAGCCCCCGGCGTCGATCACATCAACGTTCTCCAGATGTTCACCAGGGAACCGGCCTTCGCCGACTCTGGTGATCCTGCCGTTTTCCATCAGGATATGGACGCCTTCCATCATCAGGACGCTGCCCTGTGCCTGCCCGGCCTTTGCGCTCCCGCCCAGAGGCGTCGCGAGCAGCCCGACATTGACGATGGCCGTCCGTTTGATGCTTTCCATCACTGCCACAGCCCTTCGATTGCGTCCGGGTCGGCGGCGTACGGCAGGGTGACATAATCCCCGGACGGATCCTGCCGGTTGAACTGCGCGCAGGTCTCAACCGCGTGTTCGTTTCGCGCCCAGGCGCGCCTGGCCACTCCAGCCATCACGTCCCAGGGCATGGCCATGCGCAGGATTTCATCCACCCGCTCACTGCCGTCCAGCACCATGCCGAACCCGCCGTTGATGGCTTTGCCGATGCCGACGCCCCCGCCGTTGTGCAGAGCGACCATGCTCATCCCGCGGGCCGCGTTGCCCGCGAAGCACTGCGTCGCCATGTCCGCCATGATGTTCGACCCATCCCTGATGTTGCTGGTTTCCCGGAACGGCGAGTCCGTGCCGCCGGTGTCGTGGTGGTCGCGCCCGAGCATCACCGGGCCGATCTCGCCGTTTCTCACCATTTCGTTGAACCGCAGCGCGATGTTTGTCCGCCCCGCCGCGTCCTGGTAGAGGATACGGCACTGGGTTCCTACGACCAGCCGGTTCTTTTCGGCGTCGCGCACCCAGATCCAGTTGTCCCGGTCCTGGTATCGCCGGCCGGGGTCGATGCAATCCATGGCGGCTTGGTCCGTCCTGCGCAGATCTTCAGGGCTCCCGCTCAGGCAGCACCAGCGGAAGGGTCCATAACCGTAGTCAAACAGCTGCGGCCCCAGGATGTCCTCGACATAACTTGGGAAAATGAAGCCGTCCAGGTCGTTCTCCCCGTTCCGGCACACTTCCCTGACGCCCGCGTCAAAGACTGCCTTGAGGAAACTGTTGCCATAGTCGAAAAAGTAGGTGCCGCGCCCGGCATGCCGGCAAATCAGGTCATAGTGCTTCCGCAGGCTCCCATCCACCAGTTCCCTGAACCGCTCCGGCTCCATGGCCAGCATCCGGGTGCGTTCCTCAAAGCTGATACCCTGCGGGCAGTACCCGCCGCCATAGGCCGCGTGGCAGCTGGTCTGGTCGCTCATCAGGTCAACAGGGACATCCTCATCCAGCAGATAGGCCAGCAGGTCAACGATGTTTCCGTGATAGGCCACGGCGCAGGGTTCCAGCTTTTTTTTGTGCCTGAGCGCGGCAGCGACCGCCGCCTCCGGGCTGTCGTACGCCTCGCTGACCCAGCCCTGCTCCAGCCTGGTCCTGATGCGCGAGCCGTCCACTTCCGCGATGACGGCTGACGCGCCCGCGATGACGGCCGCCTTCCCCTGCGCGCCGCTCATGCCCCCCAGGCCGGAGGAAACAAACAGCTTCCCGGCCAGGTTCCCCTCGTTCGGGATACCCAGTCTCAGCCGCCCCGCGCCCAACAGGGTGTTGTAAGTTCCGTGCACGATGCCCTGGGGGCCGATGTACATCAGCCCGCCGGCTGTCATCTGGCCGTAATTGGCGACGCCCATCGCGCTTGCGCGGTTGAACTGCTCCTGGTTGTCAAACTGCCCCACCATCAGGCCGTTGGTGATGACGACGCGCGGCGCCATGTGATGGGAACGGAATACGCCCAGCGGATGACCGGACAGGACGGCCAGCGTCTGCTGCTGCGTTATCCGCTGAAGGTAATGGCGGATCAATCGGTACTGCATCCAGTTCTGGCAGACCTGGCCGGTCTCCCCGTAGGTCACCAGTTCATAGGGGTACAGCGCCACGTCAAAATCCAGGTTGTTGTCCATCATCACCTGAATGGCTTTGCCTTCCATGCACCGGCCTTCGTAGTTCTCAATCGGCCGCCCGTATATCCTGCCTTCAGGCCTGAACCGGTAACCGTAAATCCGTCCCCTGGTTTCCAGCTCCTCCATGAACTCCGGCGCCAGCGCCTTGTGGTGCCGGCTGGGGATATAGCGCAGCGCGTTGAGCAGCGCCTGCCGTTTGTCCTTATCGCTCAGACGGGCCTCCCGCTTCGGCGCGCGCCGGATGCCCTGCTCAAAAGCGGGATATACCGGTAATTGGTCAAAAAGATGCTCAATCCCAAACCCTGTCTCTGCCATTTTGCTCACCTATATGCGCAGGCCGACGGCTTCGTCCGCATCTCTTTCCGCCGCCTTTGCCTGCTCCTCAAGCGTGTCGCAGGCCGATGCCATCCTTTGGACAAAGCCCTCGTCCATGACGCCGCCCAGGTTGATACGCACGTTGCTCAGGGCCCCCAGCACAGCCGCGCGGCCCATCAGCACGCCGACGTAGCCGTCCGACGCCGCGTTGGCGTTGCCCAGCCTGACACATTCAAGGGCCAGCCGCATGGCTTCAAGCGCTTTGCCTGCGGTCTCAAGCGGCACCTCGCAAGCCTGTTTCAACGCTTCCTGCATCGCCCTGGTCCGTGCGGTCTTCTCCCCGTCCGTTTCCCTCGGCAGGGCAAGGGCGGCCATGAACGCGTCGAAGGATGAGGCGTCCAGCTGGATGTGGTCCAGCAGTTGAACCCTGATCTTTTCCGCCTCTGCGTCCAGGTCTCTCATCCTCCCGCTGACCGCTTCGTACCCCTTCTTGCCGTCCGTCAGTTTGGCGACCATGCCGGCGAGGGAGGCCGCGAAAGCGCCGGCCATCGCGGAGACGCTGCCGCCGCCCGGGGCCGCGCTTTTGGCCGCTGTCATCTCGGACAGCTGTTCGACCGTGTATCCCTTCAAATCCATGGTTGTCTCCTTTACAGTCTGGTTTCCAGTACCTGGTCCATGCTGAAGTGTTCGATCTGCAGGTAATGCTCGGCGCAGTCCATCAGCGCCTTCAGGGGCGAAAGGCCGACGATCTCGCTGCCAACCACTGCGACCCCGTAGCGCGCGGCCTCCATCCTGACGGTCTCAAACACCCGGTAGAGGCTGGTCTGCGTGTAATCCGTCATGTTCATGGAGACCTGGGCAATGTTCCTCTCTTCCAGCATCACGCCCATCGCCTTGACATAACGGAATCCGCCGGATGAGTGGCGCACCAGTTTGGCGATGGCCTTGGCGATCTCCAGGTTGCCGGTGCCAAGGTTGATATTGAAGGCGACCAGCGGCATCCGGGCGCCCACCGCGGTGACGCCGGCGGTCGGGTGGAGGGTATCAGGTCCGAAATCCGGCTTCCATTGGGACTCTTTCATCTTTTCTGCCATGCCCTCAAACTCGCCTTTGCGGATGTCGCTCAGGTTCTCCCGGTTGGGCAGCGTCGCGGACCTCTCATAAAGGAACACCGGCAGCCCGTATCGTTCGCCCAGGGCCCGGCCGACGTTCCGCGCGGCTTCATCGGCGTCCTTGAGCGCGCAGTTCCTCACCGGGATGAAGGGGATCACGTCCACGGCGCCCATGCGCGGGTGCTGCCCCTGATGCTTTGTCAGGTCTATCCTCTTGATAGCGGCCCCGGAGGCCTGGATCACCGCGCCGCACAGGGCTTCCGGTTCGCCGACCGCCGTAAAGACGGAACGGTTATGGTCTTTGTCCGCGCTGTAGTCCAGCAGCTTGACCCCTTCCTTCCCGCGGAAACAGCCGGCGATCAGCTCGATCGTTTCAAGGTCCTTTCCTTCGGAAAAGTTCGGCACAGTTTCCATGATTCGGTCCATAATTTCCCCCGATTGGCGTATTTGGCGTCTCTCTTGCCATTCTACCCGAAAAGGGGCAAAAAGTCATGTAAATTTCCTGATTTTCATGCTTGACTGAGGTTCGTGGGGTGTGGTATATTCATCGGGCACCCCTTTGAGGG
>CAZJCB010000093.1:0-8141 GCA_964544245.1 uncultured Christensenella sp. | reverse complement strand
GACCGTGAGATGGGCGGCGCAGGCGTGCCCAACGTTGCCGGCATCAAGAAGCTGGATGACTACACCGTTGAAGTGAAGACCAACGGCTACGAAGCGCCTGCCGTCTACACCATCCTCGGCCTGCAGGTCACCCCGCTGCACTACTACGGCGACAAAGCCCAGTACGACTACGAGAACAACAAGTTCGGCTTCCCCTTCGGCGACCTGTCCATCGTAGCGGAAAAGACCGGCAACCCCATGGGCGCCGGCGCCTACAAGTTCGTCAAGTATGAGAACCGCATCGTGTACTTTGAGGCCAACGAGCTCTATTACAAGGGCGCGCCCAAGACCAGGTACATCCAGTTCAAGGAGACCAACACCTCCGAAGTCGCCACCGGCATTCAGACCGGCGTCGTGGACGCGGGCGAGATGAGCGGCAACAAGGCCAACTTCGAGACCGTCGCCAAGATGAACTCCAACGGCGACATCACCGGCGACGTGGTGACCACGTCCAAGGTGGACAACCTGGGCTACGGCTACATCGGCCTGAACGCCGACACGGTCAACGTGGGCGGCGAACCCGGCAGCGACGCCTCCAAGAACCTGCGCAAGGCCCTTGGCACGGTGTACGCGGTGTACCGCGGCATGGCGTATGACAGCTACTACGGCGAGGCCGCCTCTGTCATCAACTACCCGATCTCCAACACCTCCTGGGCAGCCCCGCAGCCGACCGACCCCGACTACAAGGTCGCGTTCTCAGTCGACGTGGACGGCAACGACATCTACACCTCCGAAATGACCGCTGAAGAGCGCTATGACGCCGCCCTCAAGGCCGCGACCGGCTTCTTCAAGGCCGCTGGCTACACCTTTGACGAGGCGACCGGCCTGTTCACCGCCGCCCCCGAAGGCGCGAAGCTGGCCTACGAGGTCATCATCCCCGGCGACGGCCAGGGCGACCATCCTTCTTTCGCGGTCCTGACGGGCGCCAAGGCCCTTCTGGAGAAGATCGGCATCACGCTGAACATCAACGACCCCGCGGATGCCAACATCCTCTGGGAAGCGCTGGACAGCGGCGCGCAGGAAATGTGGACGGCTGCCTGGGGCGCCACCATTGATCCTGACATGTACCAGGTCTACCATTCCAACAACGTCGTGGGCAAGGGCGGCACGGACAGCAACCACTACCACATCGCCGACCCGAAGCTGGACGAGCTCATCATGGAAGCCCGCCGCTCCGACGACCAGGCCTTCCGCAAGGCTGTCTACAAACAGGCCCTTGACCTGGTGGTAGATTGGGCCGTTGAGGTTCCCGCCTATCAGCGCCAGAACTCCATCATCTTCAGCACCCAGCGCATCAACATGGCGACGATCACCCCGGACATCACCACCTTCTGGGGCTGGATGAACGACATCGAACTGATCCAAATGAACTAAGCACGGTAAACCCCGACCGGGTTGGGCGGCGTTAAACCCGCCCAACCCGGGTCTTTTACTGGAGAAGGGAACTTGAATGTCAAAGTTTTTTGTCCGGCGGGTGTTCCTGGGCGTCATGATCATCATTTTTGGCGCTTTTATTGTCTACGCGGTCATCAGGGCCCTGCCGTCAAGCTACGTTGAGACCATCGCCCGCCAGCGCGCCACGATGCCCAACAGCAAGAGTTACACCGAATGGGTGTCCGAGCTCAACGCGCTGTTCAGGCTGGACACGGACGTGTTCAGCGGTTTCGTCGGCTGGATGGGGGACGCCCTGCGCGGTGAGTTCGGCAATTCCTGGTCCTACGGGATCAAGGTCACGGAAAAGTTCGCGAACGTCATCTGGTATTCGGTCGCGCTCAATATCATCACCTTCATCCTGGAAATCGCCATCGCCATCCCCCTGGGCATCCTGGCGGCCCGGAAGCAGTACAGCAAGACGGACTACGCCGTGACCTTCTTTGCGATGGTCGGCATTTCGCTGCCCTCCTTCTTCCTCTCCACGATGCTCAAATACGTTTTTTCCATCAACCTCGGGTGGTTTGACCTGTACGGCATCGTCGGCAGGTACCACGAGCAGCTGTCCAGCTGGGGCAAGGTGCTCGACATGGCGCACCACCTGATATTGCCGGTCACCACGCTGACCATGCTGTCCATCGGCGGGCTGATGCGCTTCACCCGCACCAATATGCTGGAAGTCCTGGGCGCCGACTACATCCGCACGGCGCGGGCGAAAGGACTTCCGGAAAAGAAAGTCATCAACAGGCACGCTTTCCGCAACACCATGATCCCCCTGGTCAGCTATATGAGCTACCTCCTGCCAAGCATGTTCGCGGGCTCCCTGGTCACGGAGACGCTTTACCAGATACCCGGCATCGGCTATATCGCCTTCGGCGCGATCCGGGCCGGGGACATCCCCTTTACCATGTTCTATTCCGTGTTCATCATCCTGATCACGCAGATTTCCCTGATCATAGCCGACATGATGTATGCCGTGGTCGATCCGCGCGTACGGATCAATTGAGGGAGGAGGCATATGTCAATGGATAACAAGTTGAACCGCAGCCCCGCGGACCCGGCCGGGAAGGCCAGGGAAGCTGCCGCCCACCAGGACAAAGGCGGAAGGATGCTGGGGGACGAACGGCGCGTCAAAGTGCTGTCCCCGGGCATGATGGTGCTCAAACGCTTTATCCGCAACCGCCTGGCCATCACCGGCCTGGTCATCCTGGTTATCATGTTCCTCTTCTCCTTTGTCGGCGGCCTCCTGGCCCCCTACCGGCAGGACCAGACCTTCAGCACGACGACGGTCATGCTCAAGGAATACGCCGGCGCGACCCGCAACGCCGAGCTGCGCTACACCGTGGCACCCGGAGCGGCCTTTTCCAAGTCCGCCTACGCTGGGCTGATCCTCGCCATCAACAGGGGCGAGCCCTCCTTTGACGCGGACGGGCTGCACTATACCTACGCCCCGGTGGGCGAGGGCGCCTTCCTGGTCAGCGGGGCCAGCGCGCTGGCCGACGTATCCATCCGCAAGGTGCTCTTCGCCTATGAGCTTTCGCCGGGCTTTGAAATGACGGCGGATATGAAGGCGGCTTTTGAGCAGGCCTACCAGGCCGGGGCGGAAAACTTCGTTTATGGCGGCGTGGAGTACGGGATTTTCCGCAAGCAGGGCGGGGCGACGATCGGCCAGGCGCAGGACTCCGCGCTGGCCTCCATGAACATTTTTGACGCCGCGCGGCCGGAGAACAAAGCCGTGATGGACAGCTTCGCTTTCCGTCTGGCCGCGGAGAAAGCCATCGCGGAGAAGGCCGCGTCCTTTGAGGTCGACGGGTCCCTGTACGCCCTGGTGCAAGAGGAGGGCAGCTACCTGGTGCAGCGCGCCCTTCAGAGCGGCGAGGCCGAGACCTTTGCCGTGGTGAGCGACCTCATCATCAACGCCATCATGCCGGACATTTTCCTGAGCCTTGAGTTCAAGGCGCAGGCCGCCGCGGCCATCAACGAGGAACTGCCGGAGTTCACCTACGAAGGCCAGCGCTTCCGGATCGACCTGGTCCACCGCACCTACAACATCAAGACGGATACGGAGACCCACGTCCTGGACATGTACCGCGCTCCGGACGCGGAGCACCTGCTGGGCACCGATCAGAACGGCATGGACATGCTGACCCGGCTGATGTACGGCGGGCGTATTTCCCTGATGGTCGGCTTTGTCGTCATCTTTCTGGAGATGTTCATCGGCATCCTCATCGGCGGCATCTCGGGCTATTTCGGCAAATGGGTGGACACCATGCTGATGCGCTTCATCGACCTGTTCAACTGCATCCCCTTCTGGCCCATCCTCATTATCATCGGTTCCGTCATGGACACGCTGGAGGTGGACTCCTACGTGCGCATCTTCTTCCTGATGTTCATCCTGGGTCTGCTGGGCTGGACGGGCATCGCGCGCGTGGTGCGCGGGCAGATCCTGGCGCTTCGGGAGCAGGATTTCATGGTCGCGACGGAGGCGACGGGCGTCCGGGTCTCCAGGCGTATCATCAGGCACCTGGTGCCCAACGTGATGCCCCTGCTGATCGTCCAGGCTACGCTGGGCCTGGGCGGCATCATCCTGACCGAGGCGACGCTCTCCTTCCTGGGCCTGGGCGTCAAGTACCCCCTCGCGTCCTGGGGCAGCATCATCAACGCCGCCAGCAACCCCTACATCGTGACCAACTACTGGTTTATCTGGGTGCCGGCCGGCCTGCTGATCCTGCTGACCGTGCTGGGTTTCAACTTCGTGGGCGACGGGCTCCGCGACGCCTTCGACCCGAAAATGAAGAGGTAAGTTAACCATGCAGGAGAACAAGAACGTCAATTACCTGAGCGCGAAGGAATCCAGGCTCATCAGCCGGGAAAACCGCCGCATTACCAACGAGATCGAACGGCGCCGCAGCCGCACCAACGTCGCCGAGTCCGAATACCTGACCCGGATGCGGGACGACAGCAACGTCGTGGAGTTTGACGGCCTGAAGACCTATTTTTACACCGACATCGGCGTCGTCAAGGCGGTGGACGGGATCACCTTCAGCGTGCCCAAGGGCAAGACGGTGGGCGTGGTCGGCGAGTCCGGCTGCGGCAAGTCCGTGACCAGCCTTTCCCTGATGCAGTTGGTGCAGCGCCCCCAGGGCCAGGTCGTGGGCGGCGAGATCCGGCTGAACATGGGGGACGGCAAAGCCTACGACGTGGCGAAAATGCCCACATCCAGGATGGAAAAGATCCGCGGCAACATGGTGTCGATGATTTTCCAGGAGCCCATGACCAGCCTGAACCCGGTGTTCCGCATCGGCAGGCAGCTGGACGAGGTCATCAACCTGCACTTCCCGGACATGCCCTCTGACAGGGTCAAGGCACGCAGCATCGAGATGCTGGACATCGTGGGCATCGCCGACGCGGAGGGCATCTACCAGCGCTACCCGCACGAGCTGTCCGGCGGCATGCGCCAGCGCGCGATGATTGCCATGGCGCTGGTCTGCGACCCGAAACTGGTCATCGCGGACGAGCCGACCACGGCGCTGGACGTGACCATCCAGGCGCAGATCCTGGACCTGCTGAGGAACCTCAAGGACAAGATCAATTCCTCCATCATGCTCATCACCCACGACCTGGGCGTCGTCGCCGAGATGGCGGACTACGTGGTCGTGATGTACGCGGGCCGCATCGTGGAACAGGGCACGGCGCAGGAGGTCTTCCTGCACCCCGTGCACCCCTACACGGTGGGGCTGATGGCTTCAAAGCCCGTCGTCAACCGCCGGGTGGAGCGGCTGTACAGCATTCCCGGCTCCGTCCCCAACCCCATCAACATGCCCAGCTACTGCTACTTCAGGGACCGCTGCAACCGCGCGTTTGCCAGATGCGAGGGTGAATACCCAAAGCAGATCTACGTTTCGCCCACCCACAGCGTCGCCTGTTACCTGTACGAGGACCAGAAGAATGCAAAGTAAAACGATGCCCGTGAGGCAAGCCACCCGCGCCGGCGCCGGGGACAACATCCTGGAAGTCCGGGACCTCAAGAAGTACTTTCCCATCAAGGCGGGCCTCTTCGGCCGCGTCGTCGGGCAGGTCAAGGCCGTAGACGGCATCTCCTTTTCCATCAAGCGCGGGACCACCATGGGCCTGGTCGGCGAATCCGGCTGCGGGAAGACCACGGTGGGCAAGACCATCCTGCGCCTGAACGACAAGACCTCCGGCGACGTGCTCTTTGACGGCCAGGAAATCTTTGAGCTGGGCGGCCCGGAACTCAGGGCGAAGCGCCCCAGCATCCAGATCATTTTCCAGGACCCCTACTCCAGCCTGTCCCCGCGCATGCCGGTCGGCGAGATCATCGGCGAGGCGGTCAAGGAGCACGGCATCGTGCCGGAAGCGGAGTTTGACGACTACATCACCCGCATCATGGAATCCTGCGGGCTGCAGGCCTACCACAAGGACCGCTACCCGCATGAGTTTTCCGGCGGCCAGCGCCAGCGCATCTGCATCGCGCGCGCCCTGGCCCTCAACCCCAGCTTTATCGTCTGCGACGAGCCGGTTTCGGCGCTGGACGTTTCCATCCAGGCGCAGATCATCAACCTCCTGGCGGACCTGCAGAAGGAATTCGGCCTGGCCTACCTGTTCATCTCCCACGACCTGTCCGTGGTGGAGCACATCTCCGACACCGTTGGCGTGATGTACCTGGGCAGCATGGTGGAATACGGCAAGACCGAGGACATCTTCAGCAACCCGCTGCATCCCTACACCAAAGCACTCTTCAGCGCCATCCCCGTGCCGGACCCGACGGTCAAGATGGACCGCATCATCCTGGAGGGGAGCATCCCTTCGCCGGCGAACCCCCCGACTGGCTGCAAGTTCCATACCCGCTGCGCGCAGTGCATGGAACGCTGCAAAACAGTGAACCCCAGGGAGATCGATTTTGACGGGCACGCGGTGGCCTGCCACCTGTACTATGAGGACAAGATTTGAAAAAGGACAGGGATTTTGTTGACGACGGCCGGGTCATCGCCCCGATGAACGTGGAGGGCATGCCCTGGCACGGCGCGGCGCCGGCCCAGGGCACCCAGGGCATGGCCCAGCTGGAAAAGCGCCAGTTCCGCTACGCCCTCTGGGGCGCGATGGGCGCCGCGCTGACGGTGGCGGCCGTGCTGTCCGCCGGCATCATCCTCTTTGTGCTCTTCAGCACAAAGGTCTGGCTGAAGTAAGGGCAGCCGGGGATGTCCGATTACCGCAGGCACCTCGTCGCCTGCCCCCATTGCGGGAAGGACGTGCTGGACCACATGCGGGAATGCCCTTTCTGCCACGGCGCGCTCCAGCCGCTGAGCAGGGGCCCCTGGCCGGAAGAGCGGATCAGGCGGATCAGGCTGATCCTGAATATTGTCGGTTTCGCCGTCGCGGCGGCGCTGCTCCTGTGGCGGTTCACACGTTGAGCGAAGAGCGTGCCGGGTAAGGCCGGTTGATGGAATATGAACGCGCCGCGGGCGGTGAACCGCCATTTCGAATGACATGAATGGCCGAAATTCTCCCAGCGCCCTCCGGGGCGCTTTTTTGTTGTTTGGATTAGGCGAAAGGGTGAAGGGGCGGTACCCTGATACAAGACATCAGTCATAAGTGAAGACGGAAACGTCCACCGAAAACTTTTCACTCAGCAAAGGGAACCGGCACTGGTCAAATTCGGGCCTTCCTTCGGGTCTTGAGGGCCGGTTGGAGTACCCCAGCGCTTCGGTCGGCACGCCCTTGCTCAGATCCACGTCCAGGTTGCCGTTCCCGTCCTGGAAGGCAATCACCGCGTAGTCGGCATAGGGAAGGTTTTCAAATCTGACCTCCGCCCTGCCGCCAATGATCGTGCTGACCCCGCTTCTGTCAGGCGCTCCCTCCATTGAACCGGAGAACAGCAAAACAACGGCTTTTCCGCTGTCGTTTCTGAATCCGCCCATCCTCACCGTGAGTTCGCCGGCGACGGAAGGGCTGGGCAGGGCGTTTGCAAGTCCCATTTCCGGAAAACCGGCTTTGTATACCATGAAATCATACCAGGACAGGGGCAGGCGGAAAACGGCGGGGGCTCCCTGGGACGCCAGCTTTCCCGTTCTGACCCAGGACGGCGCCGACGTCGGGTCGAGTCCCCTGGGACGGTAAACGAGCCACACCCGCTGCCCCCTGGGGACTTCGTCCAGTGAGCGGACCAGGACCCCGTTGGGCCGGAAGGCTTCAAAATTGCTGTATCCGCCGGTCCCCTCACCGACGTAGTAGTAAT
Source organism: uncultured Christensenella sp. (assembly GCA_964544245.1). Lineage (GTDB taxonomy): Bacteria > Bacillota > Clostridia > Christensenellales > Aristaeellaceae > UBA6115. Next base: position 415 of record CAZJCB010000093.1, on the reverse strand, counting down.
TCATATTGTCGGGGTAGTAATAGCTGAAGGTCCCGATGGTGTGTTCATCGGTGTGGAGGAAAATGTCTTCAGGCTGGACCTGGAGCGTCTGAACGGCTTCCCGCATGGGGCCGTTGAAGCGGCTGCTCAAGGTATGGTGGATCTGCACGCCCGAAACCGCCAGGATCAGCACCCCCGCAAGGACGGCGGGAGCGGCGTTTTTGCCGGGATCGGCCAGGCCGCAGGACAGCGCCATGACAAACAGTCCCAGCACCGGCACCATGTAGCGCTCCACCAAAACCGGACGGATCAGCCAGGAGGCCGCGATCCCGATGAGGATGGTGAGCAGGTAGGTTCCCAGGGCGATGACGGCCATGATCGCGCTCCTGTCCCTTTTCTCTGCCTGCAGGATGATGCCCCGGGCCATGAGGGCGGC
>CAZJCB010000092.1:6974-8199 GCA_964544245.1 uncultured Christensenella sp. | reverse complement strand
GCTGCTTGCCGGCTTTCGTGCAGGTCGCCGGCTCCAGCACGTGCCAGAATTTCCGTTCATGAGTACATTCGCCGGCATACGCTCCGCAGATGAAAGCGGTGGCAAGCAACAGGGCCGCCAGCGCAGCGAAAAGCCTTCTGTCCATATTCATTTCTCCTTCAAGCCCGAAAAACGCGTCGCCGTGGTCAGCAAGGAATGTGCGGGATTGGAGGCCGTTCAGTCTCCAGGGCAGGATCAGTCAATATCATCGATCCTGTGTCAAGCGCATCATACTGCAGCATGCAGGGGCCGTCAAATGGCATGCCTGGGGGGCATGACCGCGGCCGGCGAACTGGCTGCCCTCAAAGGCCGGATAGTAAATGAAATCAGGACTGTATGGGCGGAGCGGACAACCCCTGTATTTTTCATCTCGCTCAACGTTTCATTCTGCATGGGCCGCGGGTGTGGAACAGCGCCTGGGACATCATTGCGCCCGGACATCTGAAGAGGGTTGGGAAAAGCTGATGAAGCACCCTGTTTTCTGCTATAATGGCCATGGAAAACGGATGCGGGCCCGCACGTCTCATACCCCGAGGAAATCGCGCCAGCACAATCGACCGGAGGCCGTCTGCATGATCCCCGACGAACGAATCAGGCTCCTGAACGACAGGGAGACCGCCGACCGGCCCACCGTCGTCTACTGGATGCAGAGCGCCCAGAGGGCGGAGTGCAACCACGCCCTGGAGTACGCCCTGCGGCAGGCGAACCGCCTGAACAAGCCCCTGGTGGTCTATTTCGGCGTCACGGACAGCTTTCCGGAGGGGAACGCCCGGCATTACCGCTTCATGCTGGAAGGCCTGAGGGAAACGAAGGCCGAACTGGCGAAGCGGGGCGTCGGGATGCTCATCCGCAGGGTTTCCCCCGGGGAGGGGGCCCTGGAACTGTCCCGCCTGGCGGCGATGGTGGTCACGGACAGGGGGGTCCTGCGGGTGGAGCGGGCCTGGCGCGAAACGCTGGCCTGCGGCGCGGCCTGCCCGGTCGTCCAGGTGGAGACGAATTCTGTCGTGCCCCTTGAAACCGCCTCGGGCAAGGAGGAATACGCCGCGGCGACGCTCCGGCCTAAGGTTAACAGGTTGCTGGCGTCCTTTGCCCTGCCGCTGGAGGAGGGGAGAGCGAAGGTCGCCTCCGCAGGCCTGCGCCTGCCGTTTGAGGAGTTTGACGTCGAGAACGTCGGCGCCGCCCTGGA
>CAZJCB010000092.1:0-6874 GCA_964544245.1 uncultured Christensenella sp. | reverse complement strand
CTGTACAACAAGCGCTACGATGCCTATGATTCCCTCCCCGCCTGGGCTTTGGCGACGCTGGAAAAGCACCGGGCGGACCCCAGGCCTACCGTCTATTCGCTGGACGCCCTGGAAGGGGCGCGGACGGACGACCCCTACTGGAACGCCGCGCAGACGGAAATGGTCCTAACCGGCAAGATGAACGGCTACATGCGGATGTACTGGGGCAAGAAGATCCTGGAGTGGACGCAGGCGCCCGAGGAAGCCTACCAGGCGGCCCTTTTCCTCAACAACCGCTACAGCCTCGACGGCAGGGACCCCAACGGCTTCGCGGGGGTCGCCTGGTGCTTCGGGAATCACGACCGGCCGTGGGGCGAGCGGGCCGTCTTCGGGAACGTCCGCTACATGAACGCCAGGGGCCTGGAACGGAAATTTGACATGAAGCGCTACCTGGAGAAGGTCGGGCGGCTTGAAACGGCATCCGCGGCGGGAGAGGGCTGAGCCCCCGGCGATCCCCGCGTCCCAAAAGGGTTTGGGTCCAAATAATCTTTACAACATCAGGAGGTCGGCCATGGACAGGAAAACCGTCGTCATTTCAGACCGTGTCGCGATCGGCGTCAGCGCCTGCTGCATGGGGAGCCCCGTGCGCTACAACGCCAGGGGCTGGGACATGCTGTCCATCATGGGGAGGGAGCGGAACGATTTCAAGTGGTGCCCGGTATGCCCGGAGTGCATGGCGGGGCTGGGCGTCCCGCGGGAGCCGATCCACCTGACCGGGGGGGACGGCACCATGGTGTGGACGGGCGAAACGGAGGTCAAGAACCGGCGCGGGCGGCCGGTGACCGAGGACGTGAAGTTCGGCGCGCTCTCCTGCCTGGAAACGCTCAAGCGCGCGGGCGTCACCGCCTTTGTCTACATGGACGGCAGCCCCTCCTGCGGCGTCTACCGGACGACGCTGAAATCGACCCGCCGCGGGCATCCGCCGGGCATCTTCGGCGCCCTGCTGCTGGAACAGGGCTTTTTCCTCATCCCGGCGGCCGATCTGCAGAGCCCGCTGAAATGGTGGGACTGGCGGCGCAGGCTGCTGGCCTTCTACTGGCTGAAAAACCTCCCGATCGCCGGCAAGGCGGAACTGTACGACGCCTGGTCGAAGCTGAAATTCCTCTTCCAGGAGCTGGACCTGCCCTGGGCGCAGGCGACCGGCCGCAGGCTGGCGGCGCTTGACCGCGCGCCGGACGCGGAGTTTATCCGGGCGTTCAAGGCGGAGGCGCTGGAGCTGCTCCGGAAGCCCTCCACGGTGAAGCGCATCACCAACAGCCTATGGAAGAACTATTCCTTCTACCGCAAGACCCTGGGGAAAACGGTGGAGGGCGTCAACACGCCGGAGTTTCAGCGCAACATCACGACCATCGCCAGGGAGCTGGTCACCATGGAGCGCAAGGCGCTGGACGACGAGGTGATGTTCGGCACCTCGCCGGTCATGTACCGGGAGAGGCGCCGGATGCCGCCGGCAGCCAGGGCCCCCGAACCTGAGCCGGAAGCCCCGGAGGAAACGGAAGCCCCGGAGGAAACTGAAATGGAAACCTCGGGAGAAACTGAAGAATAAACCGACGCAGCACTGCCCTTATTTTCGAAAACAGGCGCCAAGGTTCAGGTCGTCGGCGGGGCCGGCGCCATAAGTGAATTTGAAAACTACCCTTTGTTATCCACCGGCTCAGCCCGGCGATTTTTCCATTCCCTGATCTCCTCCAGCCGGGCTTTGAACCGGGTCTCCAGGCCCTGCTCCGTCGGGCGGTAGTATTCCCTGCCCAGCAAGGAGTCCGGCAGGCACTGCATGTCGGTCAGCTTGTCCTGCGTATCGTGCGCGTACTGGTAGCCTTTGCCGTACCCCTGGTCTTCCATCAGTTGGGTCGGGGCGTTGCGGATGACCAGGGGGACGGGCTCGGCCAGCTGCGTCAGGGCGTCCTCCCGGGCGCTGCCGTAGGCGGCGTAGAGGGCGTTTGATTTGGGGGCCAGGGACAGGTACACGACCGCCTGGGTCAGGTGGACGGAGCATTCCGGCATACCGATGAGGTGGCAGGCCTGGTAGGCCGCCACGGCGGTCTCCAGGGCCCGCGGGTCCGCCAGGCCGACGTCCTCGCTGGCAAAGCGCGTGACGCGCCGGGCGACGTAGAGGGGGTCCTCCCCGGCTTCCAGCATGCGGGCGAGCCAGTACACGGCGGCGTCCGGGTCCGAATTGCGCATGGATTTATGCAGAGCGGAGATCAGGTTGTAATGCTCCTCGCCCCTCTTGTCGTACAGCAGGGATTTCCTGGAGATGCACGCCTCCAGCGTTTCGCGGGTCACCCGGACGCTGTCGCCTGCCATGTCCCCGTTGAGGATGACCATTTCCAGCGTCGACAGGGCGGTGCGGGCGTCGCCGTTGGCGAAGTTCGCGATCATCTCCAGCATGCCCGGCTCCAGGGACACGTTCAGCCCGCCGAAGCCCTTGGGGTCCCCGAGGGCGCGGTTCAGGAGGGCGACCAGGTCTTCAGGTTTGAGCGCGTGCAGCACGAACACCTTGCAGCGGGAGAGGAGCGCCCCGTTGATCTCAAAGGAAGGGTTCTCGGTCGTCGCCCCGATGAGGATGATGCTGCCCTTTTCGACGAAAGGGAGGAAGGCGTCCAGCTGCGCCTTGTTGAAGCGGTGGATCTCGTCCACGAAGAGGATCGTCTTCTCCCCGAAGGCGCGGTTCTCCTCCGCCCGGGTCATCACCCCGCGGATCTCCTTGATGCCGCTGGTCACGGCGGAAAAGTCGATGAAGGCCGCCTTGCTGTGCCTGGCGATGATCCGCGCGAGCGTCGTCTTGCCCACGCCCGGGGGGCCCCAGAAGATCATGGAGGAGATGAGGTCGCCCTGGATGAGGCGGCGCAGCACCTTGCCGGGCCCCAGCAGGTGCTCCTGCCCGACGAACCCCTCCAGCGTCTGCGGCCGGAGCCTCGCGGCCAGCGGCTGCGCGTCGCCCTGCTCAAAAAACGTCTGCTGATCCATGGCTTCCTCCCCCGGGGCCGGATGACGCGCTGCCCGGAAAGAATATTCTGCGCGGACGGCCGTACCCTTTGGCTTTGTACGCAGTATACATCAGGGCGCCCCGCCGTGAAACCCGCGCTTGACAGGGGGGCCCTGCGGTGGTATTTTATGCTTCGTTTGGCTAACTAAGTAATTGGGGGAGGGGCCATGGACGCATTCGCCGCCGCGCTCAACGACCTGCTGGTGAACACCTTCCACAGCATCCTGAAGCTGGAGGAGGAGTCGCTCAACCGCATCAGCGCTTTCCGGCTGAGCATCAACGAGATGCACCTGCTGGAAGCCATCGCCCGGGGCGGCGGGGAAGGGCGCAGCATCACCGACATCGCCCGGGAGCTGTCCGTCACCCTCCCTTCCGTGACCGCGGCGGTCAGCAAGCTGGAAAAGAAGGGGTACGTCATCAAAAACCGCAGCGAAGGCGACAAGCGCATGGTCATCGTGCGGCTCACCGGGGAAGGGGGGCGCGCCGAAGCCGCCCACCGCTTCTTCCACCGGCACATGGTCTCAGCGGCGTCAAAAGGCCTCCGGGAACCGGAAAGGGCGGCGCTGCTGAAGGGCCTGGACAACCTGAACGGCTTTTTCAGGCAGCAGGAGCACGCCTGGGACGAACTGCTGCCGCGCGCCGGGCTTTCACTTCATGAGGAGGGCGGGGAGTGAAGATCCTGGGCGTCGGGCGCGCCCTGCCCAAACAGGCCGTCACCAACCGGCAGCTGGAAGCGATCCTGGACACGGACGACGAATGGATCATCAGCCGCACCGGGATCAGGGAACGCCGCGTGCTGGGCGATGAAACGCTGACGGGCCTCGCGCTGGAAGCGGCAAAGGAGGCGCTGGAGGACGCGGGCGTCCCGGGCTCCCAAATCGGGCTGATCCTGGTCGCGACCACCATGGGCGATTACCTCTTTCCCTCCCTCGCGTCCCTCATCCAGCAGGACCTGGGCGCTTCCTGCCCCGCGATGGACCTGCACGCCGCCTGCGCCGGGTTCATCTACGCGCTGGAGACGGCGGACGCCTTCATCCAAAGCGGCAAGGCGGACCGCGTTCTGGTGGTCGGCGCGGAAGCCATCACCCGCCTGGCCAACTGGGAGGACCGGGCCACCTGCGTGCTCTTCGGCGACGGCGCGGGCGCGGTCGTGCTGGGGCCCGGCGAAGGCCTGCTGTCCATCCACCTGACCGTCAAAACCGATCCGGACGTGCTCTACAGCCTGGCGCAGCCGGGGAACTGCCCGTTTACCGTGAAGCCCGCGGAGGAGGCCGAAGGGCTGAAAATGCGGGGGCAGGACGTGTTCCGTTACGCGGTGACCCGTTCGGCCATGGACCTGGAGACCGTCGCGGGCCTGGCGGGGGTCGCCCTGGGGGAGATCGACTGGGTGCTGCTCCACCAGGCCAACCGCCGCATCCTGGACGCCGTGCGCCTGCGCCTGGGGCTGGACGCCAACAGGATGCCCGCCAACATCCACCGCACGGGCAACACCTCCGCGGCCAGCATCCCGCTGCTGCTGTATGAGCTGTACCACGCGGGCCTGCTGAAACAGGGCCAGCTGCTGGCGATGAGCGCTTTTGGCGCGGGGCTCACCAGCGGCGCCTGCGTGATCCGCTGGGGCAAGGCGCCCCCGGAGACCCTGACGCCGGCGGACGACCTGTTCGCCCCGGTCCCCAACCCCTGACAAAAACAAAAGGAGAAAGAAACATGGACATCACCGAAAAAGTCATCCAGGCGCTGGCGGAGCGCCGCGGCACCGACCCCAAAGAGATCAACCTGGACAGCAAGTTTTCAGACCTCGCGCTGGACTCCCTGGACGTGGCGGAACTGATCATGGACCTGGAGGACAGCCTGAACGTCACCATTGACATCAGCCGCGTCAAGGGCACCGTGGGCGACCTGATCCAGGTCATCCAGGAGGCGAAGGCGTGATCAGGACCCGCGTGTCCGACCTGTTCGGGCTGGAATACCCGATCTTCCAGGGCGGCATGGCCTGGGTGGCCGACGCGCGGCTCGCCTCCGCCGTATCCAACGGCGGGGGCCTGGGCATCATCTCCGCCATGAACCTGGACGGGGAATACCTCAGGGAGCAGATCCGGCTCTGCCGGGAAGCTACGGACATGATCTTCGGCGTCAACATCATGCTGATGAGCCCGCACGCGGAGGAATGCAGCAAGGTGGCCGCGCAGGAGAAGGTGCCGGTGGTCACCACGGGCGCGGGCCTGCCGGGGCGGTTCATCCCCATGTGGCTGGAGGCGGGCGTCAAGGTGGTGCCCGTGGTCCCCTCGGTCGCCATCGCCAGGCGTGTCGTGCGCGAAGGCGCCTGCGCCGTGGTCGCGGAGGGCTGCGAGGCCGGCGGCCACATCGGCGAGCTCACCACGCTCACCCTGGTGCCCCAGGTCGTGGACGCGGTCCCCGTGCCCGTGATCGCGGCGGGCGGCATCGCCGACGGCCGCGGCGTGGCGGCGGCCCTGATGCTGGGCGCGGAGGGCGTGCAGTGCGGCACGCGGTTCCTGGCGGCGGACGAGTGCGGCATCCCCGACTGTTTCAAGGAAAAGGTGCTCTCCGCCCGCGACATCGACACGATGGTCACCGGCCGGCGCCTGGGCCACCCGGTGCGCGCGCTGAAGAACAGCTTCATGCAGGAGTTCGCCCGGCGCGAAGCGGACGCCGGGATCAGCAACGAGGAACTGGAAAAGTACGGCACCGGCGCGCTCTGGCGGGCGGTCAAGCAGGGCGACATGGTGACCGGCTGCATCATGGCGGGCCAGGCCGCCGCCCTGGTGAAGGAGACGATGCCGGCCAGGGACATCATGGCGACCATGTTTAACCAGGCGGAAGCGCTGCTGAAGAAAGCCGGCAGATGGGCAAGTTAGCCTTCCTCTTTCCCGGCCAGGGCGCCCAGCAGCCCGGCATGGGGAAAAGCCTTTACGAAGCCTCCGCCGCCGCGAGGAACGTGATGGACGGGGCGGAGCGGCTGATGCCCGGGCTGCGGGGCCTCTGCTTTGACGGCCCGATGGAGCGGCTGACCAGGACGGAGTATGCCCAGCCCGCGCTGTTCGCGGTGGAAATGGCCTGCGCGGCGGCCGCGGGGGAGGCGGGGATCCGGCCGGAGGGCGCCGCGGGCTTCTCCCTGGGGGAATGGACAGCCTGCTGCTGCGCGGGGATGTTCCGCTTTGAGGACGCGTTCAGCCTGGTCATGCGGCGCGGGCAGTGGATGCAGGCCTGCGCCATGGAGGTTCCCGGCGGCATGGCCGCGGTGCTCAGGCCGGGCCGGGATGAGATCGCCGCCCTGCTTTCGGGGCACCCCGGGGTATACGCTGTGAACTTCAACGCGCCTGGGCAGACCGTCGTCGCGGGCCCCCTGCCGGAACTGGAGGGCTTTGAGAGGGCCCTGCGGGAGAAGGGCGGGCGCAGCATCCGGCTGAACGTCGGCGGCGCGTTCCACTCCCCGCTGATGCGCGGGGCTGAGGAACTGCTGGCCCGGGCGCTGGGGCAGGCGGAGGTGTACCCCCCCGGGTTCCCCGTGTTCAGCAACCTGACCGCCCGGCCCTACCGGCAGGAGCAGGCCCGGGACACGCTGGCCCGGCAGCTGGCGGAGCCCGTGCTGTGGGAGGACAGCGTGCGCTGTATGGCGGCCCTTGAGTTTGACGCCTTCCTGGAGCTGGGCCCCGGCAGGGTGCTCTCAGGGCTGGTTTCAAAGATCCTCCCCGGGGCGCTGATCCTGCAGGCCGGGGACATGGAAGGCCTGGAAGCGGCGGCAGAGCGCCTGAAAGGGACAAGATGAGCGGTGAAAACAGGACGGCCCTGGTGACCGGCGGCTCCCGCGGGATCGGCCGGGCCATC
>CAZJCB010000091.1:0-8206 GCA_964544245.1 uncultured Christensenella sp. | reverse complement strand
TTTTGAATTTTCGCTGTGCCCAGTCTACCAGCAAAGCGGTCCCTGTTCAAGGAAAATCCACATAAAAATGCCCCGGACCGTGCCGGGGCGTCGGGAAATTCCCTGGTTTGCTTACCAGCCGGCGTTCATCGCGCGGGCGACCGCGTTTTGATGGGTGGCGTCCACCTTGTTGGTCTCATGGGTCTTTGATTTGTAGAAGTGCATGCAGAAATGCCCGTCGAAACCGTTGCCCGGGATGCTGTCCGTGCCGTGTGGCATGGTGGTGATGGAGGCGGCGTAGACGTGCCCGTCGTATTTGACCAGCACCGCCCGGCGCGCCCAGGAGAAGGAACCGCCGGCGATCTCTTTCATGACTTTTGCGTCCGCCTCGCTCAGCGGCTCGGCGTCCACGTGGTTATAGCCGCTCCAGCGCCGGACCTTGAAGGTCTTGCCCGTCCCGACGTCCTTGACGGTAAAGCTGGCCCACTGGGGGATGATGTTCTTGCCGCCGTTGAACCAGTCCAGTTTCTCCGTGGGGATGGTATAGTTCGCGGCGTTTTTGCCAAAAAGCTTGCGGATGGTGGCGTAGCCGGCGACCCCGTCCGCGCCCAGGCCGACCGCGCGCTGGTAGCGCTTGACCGCTTCCTGGGTGGATTTGCCGTAACTGGAGTCAATGGCCTCCTTGTAATATCCCTTGAGTTTCAACGCCTGCTGCAGGGCCTTGACGTGTTTGCCGGAGGAACCCGGCGAAGTGGTGTTGGGCACGCTGAGCTGCGAAATGCTGCTGATGCCGGCCATCCCAGGGTCGTCCCTGGCCGTTGTCTCGGCCTTGACGCCGAACAGTTTGGCGATGGTGGCGCTGTCCGCGGCGCCGGTCGCGCCCAGTTTGACCGCCTGCTGGTACTTCCTCACGGCTTGAACGGTCATGTCGCCGTATATCCCGTCGGCCGACCCCTTCAGGTATCCCTTGATCTGCAGCGCGCGCTGAAGTTTTTCAACGTGGTCGCCGGAAGATCCCTTGTCCGAAGCCCTGGGCGCGTCGCCCAGGCCGGAAATGGTCTTGACGCCGGCGTATTTGCCGGCGGGCTTCTCCTCAACGTTGAATGCCTTCAACGCGGCGGAAGGCACGCTGAGGAACTTGCGCATGACAAAGCCCGTGTAGGTTTTGAATTTCACCTTGTAGAAATCCCCGTTGACCCCCAGCAGTTCGACTTTTTCGCCCTTGTTGAGCAGGTCGTAATAGCCGCTTGAGGTGTTGGCCTTCATGCGCAGGAACACCTTGTCCGAGTTGACGCTGCAGGCGTAGCCCGATGCCTTCCCGTCGCCCTGGCTGGAGGTGGTTTTTGTGCTTTCGGCGGAGGGTTTCGCGTCAGCGTTGAGTTCTTTCAGCGCTTCAGACGGAACGGTCAGGAACTTGCGCATGACGAAGCCCGTGTAGGTTTTGAATTTCACCTTGTAGAAATCCCCGTTGACCCCGAGCAGTTCGACTTTTTCACCTTTCATGAGCAGGTCGTAATAACCGCTGCCGGTATTGGCTTTCATGCGAAGGAACACCTTGTCCGTATTGACGCTGCAGGTTGAACCCCCCGCCCGCGCTTCAACGGGCAATAAGCCCGAGAGTGAGAGCAGCGCCAGGATCAGGGCGGCAGTGCGCCGGAATGGTTTGTGCATGGCTTCCTCCTTGAACGGGTCGGGATGTGATCTTTCTTGCGCCCAATATATTACATAATTGTTACAATGTCAAGCCTTATTTTTGCGGAATTGTTAAATTTATCATCTGCGAATGAAAATCGGCTTGGAAGCCCGGCTGCCGGCGCGGCCGGGCGCGCCAGGCCATGCGTGGACTTGCGGCTTTTTCCTGTGCTATAATCGCGCTTGCGGCGCGAGGCCGTAAAAATATGATTTGGCAAGGGGATTGCGGATGTACGACGTGGTCATCATCGGCGCGGGGGTCATCGGCTGCGCGGTGGCCCAGCGGCTGAGCGAGTATGCCGGCCGGTTCGCCGTGATGGAAAAGGCGGGGGACGTCAGCGAGGGCGCGAGCAAGGCGAACAGCGGCATCGTGCACGCGGGATACGACGCCAAGGCCGGCAGCGAGAAAGCGCGGCTGAACGTCAAGGGCGCCGGGATGATGCGCGGCCTGTGCGACCGGCTGGGCGTCCCCTACGGCATGCCCGGCGCGCTGGTGCTGGGCTTTCAGGAAGAGGACAGGGAAACGCTGCAGGGGCTGCTGGAAAACGGAGGGAAGAACAGCGTGGAGGGCCTGCGGCTGGTGGACAGGGACGAGATCCTGAAGATGGAGCCCTCCACTAACCCTGAGGTCCTCATGGCATTGCTGGTCCCCACCTCCGGCCTGGTCAGCCCTTATGAGCTCACCCACGCGCTGGCGGACACGGCGTGCGAAAACGGCGTGGAATTCCTGCTGGACACAAGGGTGACCGGCCTGCTTCACGAAGACGAGGGCTGGCGGATCACCACCGACCGGGGCGTGTTCCAGGCCCGCGCCGTCGTCAACTGCGCCGGGGTCGGGGCGGACAGCCTCCACAACATGATTTCCAGCCGGGAACTGAGGATCATCCCCCGCCGCGGCCAGTATTACCTGCTGGACCACACCGTGCCCACGAAATTCAGCCGGACGATGTTCCAGGTGCCGACCAGGATGGGCAAGGGCGTGCTGGTCAGCCCGACCACGCACGGCAACCTGCTGCTGGGCCCGACGGCGGAAGACATAGGGGACGGGGAGGACACCGCGACCACGCGGGACGGTCTGAACGACGTGATGGACAAGGTGCGCCTCACCTATCCGGAGGCCGACCTGCGCAATGTGATCACCACCTTTTCCGGCATCCGCGCGCATGAGCAGGGCGGGGATTTCATCATCGGCGAGGTGGAAGGGGCCGCGCCCGGCGCCTTTGAGGCCATCGGGATCGAGAGCCCCGGCCTGTCCGCCGCCCCGGCCATCGGGGTGGAGATGGGGGACTGGGTGGCCTGGCACCTCCGGCTGGGCAAAAACCTGGGCTATACCGAGCCCGTCCCGCTGGACAAGCCTTTCAGCGGCATGAATGAGGAAGAGCGCCGCCTGGCCTATGAAAACGACCCGGATTACGGAAGGATCGTCTGCCGGTGCGAGCAGGTGACCGAAGCCGAAGTGCGCCGCGCGATTCGACGTCCGGTGGGCGCGCGCAGCCTGGACGGGGTCAAGCGCAGGACGCGGGCGGGCATGGGCCGCTGCCAGAGCGGCTTCTGCTCCACCCGCGTGATGCAGATCCTCGCCGAGGAGCTGGGCTGCGGCTTGAACCGGGTGACCAAGTCCGGCAAAAGCAGCTGGGTGCTGGGAGAGAAGATCCAGGGGGGCGATGTGGGATGAGCGTGAAACGCATTCCGGTGGACCTGCTGATCATCGGCGCGGGCCCGGCGGGGCTGGCCGCGGCCATCGCCGCCAAGCGCGAGGGCATCATGGACCTGGTGGTCATGGACCGCGAGGACGTGCCCGGCGGCATCCTCAACCAGTGCATCCACAACGGCTTCGGCCTGCACCGTTTCAAGGAGGAACTGACCGGCCCCGAGTACGCAGAGCGGGACATCCGGGAGGCGCGGGAACTGAACATCCCCGTGCTGTGCAACACCACCGTCCTTTCCGTCACCCGCGACAGGCGGGTCACCGCCGTCAGCCGGGAAAGGGGCATCCAGGTATACCAGGCGGGCGCCATCATCCTGGCCATGGGCTGCAGGGAGCGCCCCCGCGGCGCGCTGGCCATCCCGGGCACCCGGCCTTCGGGCATCTTCAGCGCGGGCACCGCGCAGAAACTGGTCAACATGGCCGGCTACATGCCCGGAAAGCGGGTGGTCATCCTGGGCAGCGGGGACATCGGGCTGATCATGGCGCGGCGCATGACGCTGCAGGGCGCGAAGGTGCTGGCCTGCGTCGAGCTGATGCCCTATTCCAGCGGCCTGAACCGCAACATCGTGCAATGCCTGCACGACTATGACATCCCGCTGATGCTCTCCCATACGGTGGTGGACATCCGGGGCCGGGAGCGCCTGGAGGGCGTGAGCGTCGCCAGGGTGGGCGAAGACCGCCTGCCCATTCCCGGCACGGAACAGGACTTCACTTGCGACACCCTTCTCCTGTCCGTCGGCCTCATCCCGGAAAACGAGCTGTCCCTGTCCGCCGGGGTCAGGATGTCCCAGACGACCGGGGGCGCCGTAGTCAACAACAGGTTTGAAACCAACGTCCCGGGCATCTTCTCCTGCGGCAACGTGCTGCACGTGCACGACCTGGTCGACTTCGTCAGCCGGGAGAGCATGCAGGCCGGGCGCGCGGCGGCGGCCCTGCTGAAGGGGGAGAAGGAGCCTTTTGTCCGCGTCAGCGTCCGGGACGGCCAGGGCGTGCGGGGCACCGTGCCCCAGCGGCTGGACCTGCCCCAGGGGGAGATCACCGAAGGGGTGGAATTGATGTTCCGCCCGGACAAGGTATATCAGGACCACTACGTCACCCTGCGGGCGGGCGAAAAGGTGCTGTCCAGCCAGCGCAGGTTGATCCTCACCCCCGGCGAGATGGCGGAGGCCAGGCTGACGCCCGCCATGCTGGAGGCGCTGCGCGGGCACGAGCTGAGGGTGGATATCCAGCCGACGAAACAAACCTGAGAACCGGAGGCGGACATGGGGAAGAGATACCTGATCATCGGGGGCGTCGCGGGCGGCGCTTCCATTGCCGCGCGGCTGCGCCGGCTGGACGAAAACGCGGACATCACCATGCTGGAGCGGGGGAGGGACGTGTCCTTTTCCAACTGCGCGCTGCCCTATTTCCTGGGCGGCGAGATAGAGAGCAGCGAAACCCTGAAACTGGTCACGCCCCGCGATTTCTGGAACCGCTATCGCGTCAGGGCGCTTACGCGGCATGAGGCGCTGCGGATCGACCGGCAGGAGAAAACCGTGCTGGTCCGCGACCTTGAGAACGCGAAGGACCTGGAAATGCCCTATGACGCGCTGTTCCTCTCCCCCGGGGCCAGCCCCGTCATGCCGGCCTCGCTGCCAGGCATCCGTCTGCCGCACGTGTTTTCCGTGCGCAGCGTGGAGGACGTGGAGCGCATCGACGCCTGGCTGAAGGCAAAGGGGGTCCGCAAGGTCGCCGTCATCGGCGGGGGCTTCATCGGCCTGGAGGTCATGGAAAACCTCCATGCGGCCGGGCATGAGGTCACCGTGGTCGACATGGCGCGCCAGGTCATGCTGCCGCTGGACGAGGACATGGCCCAGCTGCTGCACAAGGAGATCATCGACCATGGCGTCAGGCTTATCCTGAACGACGGCATCAAGGAAATCTCGGAGGAAGGGGTCACCCTTGCGTCCGGCGGTTTCGTGCCCGCCGGCGCCGTCATCATGGCCGTCGGCGTGAGGCCGGAGACCGGCCTGGCGAGGGACGCGGGCCTGCAGCTGGGCGAGACCGGCGCCATCCTGGTGGACGGGGAGATGCGAACCTCTGACCCGGACATCTTCGCGGTGGGCGACGCGGTGGAAGTCTGCCGCCTGCAGACCGGCAAAGCGGGCAAGCTGGCGCTGGCCGGCCCGGCGCTGCGGCAGGCCCGGCAGGCGGCCAATACCGCGTTTGGCATGGCGGATTCCCTGCCGTGCGTGCTGGGCAGCGCGGTCATCCGGGTCTTCGGCCTGAACGCCGCCGCGACCGGCATGAACGAACGCCAGTGCCGGGAGGAAGGCCTGGAGTACGACGTATCCTTTGTTATCCCCTCCGACCGCGTGGGCATCATGCCGGGCGCTTCGCCGGTGTTTTTCAAGATGACCTGGGAAAAAGGCACGGGGCGGGTGCTGGGCGCGCAGGCTGTCGGACGGGGAAGCGTGGACAAGCGCATCGACGTCATTTCCACCGCGCTGCGCTTCCAGGCCACGATCGACGACCTGAAGTACCTGGAGCTCTGCTACGCGCCGGCTTTCGGCACGGCCCGGGACGTGGTCAACATGGCCGCCCTGAACGCCTGCGACCTGCGGGACGGGCTGTTTGAGCAGGTGCCTTTCACCCGGGTGCGCGGCCTCGTGGAGGAGGGCGCCTTCTTCCTGGACGTGCGCGAAGAGGACGAGTTCGCCGCGGGGCACGTGAAGGGCGCTGTGAGCATCCCGCTGAGCCGTCTGCGGGACCGCCTGGACGAGGTGCCCCGTGACAAGCCCGTTTACGTCTACTGCAGGACGGGGCAGCGCAGCTACAACGCCGTCCGCCTGCTCCTGCAGAAGGGGTTTGGGCAGGTGTACAACGTCGCCGGGTCCTTCCTGGCCCTGAGCTGGACTGAGTACTATTTTGACCTGGCCGGCGGGCGGGAGCCTATCCTGACCGCGTACAATTTTGAATAAGGGTCGCCTCAGTTGAAAAGACAGTTTGCGGCCCGAAATTCCTTATCTGCCCTTGCGCTGCTTCTCCTTTGCCTTGCCCTGCTGTCGGGTGCCGCGCCTGTTTCAGCCGAAAGGGAATGGGAGCCGCGGGTGGTCTTCCCGGCGGGGGAAACGGAGCCCTTTGCTCAGGACGCCGTCACCCTGGACCTGTACGTCGCTCCGCTGCTGGGGGCGGACTGCATGCTGCTGGGCGGCGGCGGCCGGTGGATGCTGGTGGACATGGGCAAACAGAACGACTACCCGGTGATCAGGGGACTGCTGGACAGCCTGGGGGTCGGGCGGATCGACATCGCCTTCAACACCCACCCCCATTCCGACCACATCGGCAGCATGGCGCAGCTGGCGCAGGATGTCCCCGTTGGCCGTTTTATCACCGCCTACCCCCTGGATTACGCCGGTTCCAGCATCCGGCAGGTTTCCACCGTCAAAGCCCTGGACGCGGCGGGCGTCCCGGTGGAACAGATGGGGGACGGCGGCACGTTCGCCTTCGGCGGGGCCGAGTTCAGGGTCTTGCGGACTGACAGCCGCGATACCAACGCTTCCAGCGCCATGCTGCATATCCGGTTTGGGGAGAGGAGCATCCTGCTGGCGGCGGACGTGAACCGCCTCTCGCAGGGAAAACTGGCGGGGAGGTACGACCTGTCGGCGGACGTGCTGAAGTACCCCCACCACGGGCAGGAGAAGATGGACAAGCTGTTCACCGAAACGGTCGCCCCCGAATTCGCGTTCTTTACCCACGGTTCCTCCAACACCAAAGAAGGGCAGAAGTGGCTGGACCGGTATGGGATCGGATACAGATTCGCGACCTGGGGCGTCATCCACATCCAGACGGACGGGCAGAGGATCATCGTGGACCAGGAGCTGACCGAGGACGGACTGCGCTACAGAGACCATTGGGGAAAAGCAGGCTGATCCGATGGATATAAGCGTTGAATGATAACGGAAACCTGCCCGAACCGGCAGGTTTTTTGGCGTGCCCAGCCTGTTTAGTCTCCGGATGGCGAGAGACCAGCATGGAACTGGCAGCAGGAACTGCCTGGGATGGGTTTTCGGGACGGGTGAGCCTGTTGGACAAAGCGAAGTCAGATACTGCCGGAATCCCGCGGTAAGGAGTGGAAGATACGTGAGTGGAAAGAGGCTGAACCTCTATGGCGACTTGTCAGTGTGCCACGGGACCCCACCGTCCCGCCTCCCGGCCCTTCCGCGCGGACGCGCCCGGAAATCCGGCTTTTCCGGCGCTTAAATGCTTTCACGGCTGAAAAGATGAGGAGAATCAAGGGGTTTCAGTCTTTCATTTACCCGCCGGACGCCCGGCGGGAGCCGGCGGAAACGGCGGCTAAATGGCGGGCCATTCAGTACTTCGGCCTTTGGGGCATGAGAATCCGCGCCTCATGGGTTCGGCCGGCGCGCCCCTCCCGCGTTTATCTGACACGGAGTCGATGGTCATGGAAGATTCCAGAAAACGGGCAGCAAAATTATATAGAATACCAGTTGCTTTATCGATATTATTATGTTAAAATATACATATAAGGAACGTGAATGTGTTATTAAACAGGAACAGTTAGGGCCGGGTGCATACCGACCTGCTGGTAAAGGACGCGTGAACTCCCGGCATTTAGCCGCCTTAACCGCCGGCTCATGCCGGGTGTCCGGCGGGTAAATGGGCGCCCCGAACGCGTTGATATTCCTCACTTTTTGAGGCGAAAAATGATTTAACCGCCGGAAATGCCGGAAATCCGGGCGCGTTTGAAAACGGCAGACAACGCGGTCACCCCCCCCAGCCCAATACAGCCTGAAGGCATTGGGAGGGGGAGGTGTATTCAAAACT
>CAZJCB010000090.1:4378-8261 GCA_964544245.1 uncultured Christensenella sp. | reverse complement strand
GGAATGGTATAGGTAAAACTTTCCTCCGGCAGGTAGAGCAAGGCCGGCGCGATGGCCTGGTCAGCCTGAAACCAAAGATGCCTCCCGGGCGCGCTGACGCGCAGCCGGGCGTCTATCGGATAAGCCCTCGGAAAATACAGCTGCGCTTTGTCCTGATGGGAAACCTCAGCCAGGACGTCCGCTCCGGAGAGGATTTCGATTTTTACCATGGTTCCGCTCCTTTTCGTTTCTCTTCGTTTTTCCGGTATCTTCATTGTGTCATCGACGATGCGGCTGGCACCCCGGACAGAGTCAGCATTAACTGTATGCTCAATGCGGCACAAGGCATATGGTTCGCTCCTTTTCTTCACAGCCTCATGATTTCATCCCATACGCGCCCGTCGACCGGGATGCCCAGCCGTGCGTTTTCCTCCCTGTCCTTTAGCGCCCGCTGGCCGGGATAGGCGATGCGCGCACCGCTCCCATCCGGCTTGGAGTTCAGGAGATCTTCCACGGCATCTTTCAGGATGGCTTCAGCCTGCCCCTCGGGCGAGATTTCACGGTAGTTGACGGCGATAAAGACCTGGGAAACACCGTGCTCGTCCCCCTGCAGGCGCCCGATGCCCGCGACCGTATTCCCCAGGGAGAGGCATCCGGCAAAAATGTCCAGCAGGAACGAGAGCGCCGCCCCTTTCCAGTACCCCATCGGCAGGATGCGCTTCGAATTGATGATTTCACCCGGGTCACGGGTCAACTCGCCCCGGCTGTCGAACCCCGCGTCCACCGGCATGCTCTTCCCCTGCAGTTGCGCCAGCTCCAGCTTGCCATAGGAAAACTGGGACATCGCCAGGTCCGCGACGACAGGTCCCTTCTCCGAAGGGAAAGCCAGGGTCAGCGGGTTGTTGCCCAGGCGGGAATCCGCTGCTCCCCAGGCGGGCATGTTCGGTGTGGTATTGCTGAAGCACAGCGCGGCCATCCCCGCCTCACAGGCCTGGCAGGCATAGGTCGCGGCCCTCATCCAGTGATTCGTGTTGCGAATCGCAACCAGGCCGATACCGTGCCCGCGGGCAAGGTCGACCGTCCGCCGCATCGCGAAACACGCGTTGATGATGCCCAAGCCCAGGTTTCCGTCCCAGTTCTCAATGGCGCCGTATCCGTTCA
This sequence comes from uncultured Christensenella sp., assembly GCA_964544245.1. Lineage (GTDB taxonomy): Bacteria > Bacillota > Clostridia > Christensenellales > Aristaeellaceae > UBA6115. The sequence goes on along the minus strand of CAZJCB010000090.1, from coordinate 7,121 downwards.
CCTTTTCCGGCATCGCGTCAGGACGGACGACGCCCTCGTCGATGTTGCGGACCAGCCTCGCGAAACGGTTGATGCCGTGCGTATAGGCGCCTTCCAGCGAGTTGCGGGCGATCTCCAGGGCAACGGTCTCCGCCTTGTCAACGGGGCATCCGCGGGTCAGGAGGATCCTCCGGAGGACACCTTTCACTTCATCAAATGGGATCCGGAACATATTCCCCTCCCCTTTATTGTCTCCGGCGCGTCGCCTGGCCGTCGAAACGGTGCGGCCGCGGCCGGATTTAATCGAACAACATGACTGTGAAATGGCAGCCACACCGTCAACCCAGAGGGAATCTGACCGGCAGACCGGTCCTTTGTGACTGGTAGATCCCCTGGAACAGTTCCACCGTGCGCCGCCCGTCCGCCAGGGAGACCAGGGGCTTTCCGCCATGCAGCACCGCATCCAGAAAATCAGCCAGCTGCCGGCGGTGGAAGCAGTACGTGCTGTCAGAAGTGATGAAGAGTTCCCTGTCCTCTCCTTCCCAGGCGGCGGGCATCCCCTCCTCGCCGGGAACCGTCCACAGGTCGTTGACCGGCGGTTCCGATATGTCGGACACGCCCGCGATGAACATCGCTCCGCCGTCAGTCTGCACGCCGACGGACGCGCCGTTGGAGCCATGTACGCGCACGTTGCCGAAGAGGGCGGGGTTTTGGGAATTCGACACGCAAACGTTGCCCAGCGCGCCCGATTTGAAGCGGATAACGGCGATCGCCGTATCGTCCACCTCCAGTTCCGGGTGGTTCAGCGTGTCCCAGACGCCGAAAAGCGAATCGACCTCCCCCATATACCAAAGGAGCAGGTCCAGCTGATGGGGAGCCTGGTTGACCAGCACCCCGCCCCCCTCCCCTTTCCAGGTTCCGCGCCAGGGGTCCGAGCGGTAATAGTCCATGCTGCGCCACCCCAGCATATTAACGGTGCCAAGGACCGGCCGGCCGATCTTGCCCTCCTCAATGGCCCGCTTCACGCGCATCGCCGGGGGGTAGAACCGGCGCTGGCAAACCGTCGCGCCGATCACCCCGGAGGAATCCGCCGCGGCGATGATCTCATCGCAGTCCTTCAGGGAAACTGCCAGGGGCTTCTCCACAATGATGTGCACGCCCATCCTTGCCAGGGCGGCCGCTGCCTGCGCATGGTTGGGATGGGGGGTACAGACGGACGCCGCTTCCACCCTTTCCTTCCGGACCATCCTTTCCAGGTCGTCATAGGGGCGGATGCCGTATTCCTTAGCGAACGCTTCAGCGCGCGGAAGGTGATGGTTCCAGCAGGCGACCAGTTCGCTCTGTTCCAGCCGCGCGTAGGCCTTCGCGTGAAAATGACCGACCTTGCCGCAGCCGATGACTGCTGTCCTGACTTTATTCGCCACCGCTCACATCTCCAGGACGACCTTGTACAGGCCCGGTTCATGGTCGTAGAGCCTGTTGATCCAGTCTCCGCCTTCGCTCAGGGGCGCTGTCCTGCTGATCATCTTCTCCACGTCGACCGCCCCTGAGGCGATCAGGTCAAGGCATCGGGGATACTCCCCGGCGGATGCACAGCTGCCGAAGAAAGTGAGCTGACGGGTGACAGACAGCTGCAGCGGAAAGTCAATATTGGGTGCGAGGTTGCCGATCAATACGATGCTCCCGTTCAGGGCGGCGGCATGGGCGCAAAGGGTCACGGTCGCGGATATCCCGGTCGCGTCAAACGCATACTGGACACCCTTTGCCCCCTCGGTGAGGGAAACGATCCGCCCGGCCGCGTCAGGAGCGGCGGCGTTGACAGCATAGGCTGCGCCGTTTTGGAGCGCCGTTTCAAGGCGGGCATCGTCAATGTCCGCCGCAATGATCCGGCCCGCCCCCATGCTTCGCACGACCTGAAGCGTCAGCATGCCGATGGTGCCGACGCCCGCGATCAAAACGCTGGAGCCCGGCATGATCCGCGTGCGCAGGGCCGCGTGACAGGCGATCGACAGGGGCTCCGCCATCGCCGCCTGGATAAAGGACACGTTATCAGGCAACCGGTACAGGATGCGCTCGGGCACGCAGACATACTCCGCGAAAGCTCCGTCCTGGCGGTACTCCTCGCACGAGACCCCCAGCACGCGGCGGTTCGCGCAGAGGTTGACGCTGCCCGCCCTGCACATGTCGCAAGCTCCGCAGGAAATGGTGGAGTCAAAGGTTACGCGGTCCCCCGGGCGATAACCCTTGACCCCTTCGCCGCAAAGGTCTACAACACCGGATGCTTCATGCCCCATGATGACCGGAGGGCGGCGCCGGCCGGTGGAACCGTCGCTGCCGTGCACGTCGCTGCCGCAGACGGCGCAGGCTTTGACCCGCACCCGCACCTCGTCAGGCCCGGGAACTGGCGTGGGCACTTCCTCGTAAGTGAACTTCCTGTATTCCCTCATCATCAGGGCCTTCATCTGCCGTCTCCCCCCCTCAGGCAATGCCATATCCGCCAATAAAGAGTGTGCTTTATGCGGGTGATTCCCCGGAGAAAGCGTTTCTGTTCAATCTTTGCAAAGGATAGCATCACCGGGTTTGCCCGTCAACAAACACTGAGTTCCGACAACCGAGTAAAAATGAGATCCCGGAGCAAATTGACACTAAAGCGCGGATATGGTAATATTCATCTGCCTTGAAAACGCTCGTATTTCAAGGCGTTCGCTCCCGTAGCTCAGCTGGATAGAGCGTCAGACTCCGACTCTGAAGGCCGCGCGTTCGA
>CAZJCB010000090.1:0-4368 GCA_964544245.1 uncultured Christensenella sp. | reverse complement strand
AAGCCTTTCCCTCCATGGGATCAAGGCTTTTTTGTTGCCGTTCATTATCCAGCGGCGTTGAATGAGAATGCCATGGTCCCCATGGTACCGCGCAGTCCGCCCGTTTGACGAGCAGTGCATCCGCCGGCTTCTTTGGAGTATAATGGGAATGGCGGCAAGTCCATTCGGGAGGTGCGCATATGGTCAAGTTTGGTACGGGCGGATGGCGGGGCATCATCGGGAAAGACTTCATCTATGAAAACATCCGCAAAGCGGCGCAGGGCCTGGCTGAAATGATCTTTCTGGAGGGCAGGCAGGACAGACCGGTCATGATCGGCTTTGACCGGCGCTTCCTGTCCTTTGACGCGGCGCGGTGGATCGCCGAAACCCTTTGCGCCAAAGGGATCCGGGTCTGGTTCATGAGACGCACCGCCCCCACCCCGCTTGTCATGCACATCGTGAAATCGAAGGAACTGTACTACGGGGTCCAGGTCACCGCCAGCCACAACCCTTCCGTCTACAACGGGATCAAGCTGATCGTTGAGGGCGGCCGGGACGCGCCGGAAGAGGTCACCGGCCGGCTGGAAGATTTGATCCGCAAAGCGGAAGAGGAGAACAGGGAGCCTGAATCCATCCCCTTCAGCGACGCTGAGGAAAAGGGGCTGGTCACCTACCTGAAAAACCCCTTCAACGGGTTCATCGACGACATCCAGTCGAAGATCCGGATGGACGTCGTCCGCGAGCGCGGCCTGCGCGTCCTGTTTGACCCGATGCACGGCTCCGGCGCTTATCCGCTGATGGTATTGCTCTACACCGCCCGCTGTACGGTGGACCACATCCATTTTGAGAGAGACGCGTATTTCGGCGGCCTTCTACCCGCGCCGAGCGAACTGAGCCTGCTGGAATTGCGCCAGAAAGTGACCGAACAGGGCTATGATCTGGGCATCGCCTTTGACGGCGACGGAGACCGCCTGGGCATCATCGACCGGAACGGCCGCTATATCACGGCCAACGAAATCCTCGTCCTGCTGTACTATTACCTTCATGAGCACAAGGGCTGGAAAGGCCCGGTGGTACGCAACATGTCCACCACGCACATGCTGGACAGACTGGCCGGATCCTTTGGCGAGCGGTGCTACGAGGTGCCCGTCGGTTTCAAGCATATCTCCAGCAAAATTGACGAGACGGACGCCGTGCTGGGCGGCGAATCTTCCGGCGGGCTGACGGTCAGGGGGCACATCCCCGGAAAGGATTCCGTCTACGCGGCGGCCCTGTTCGTCGAGGCCGTCTGCGCGCTGAACAAGAGCCCAACCCAAATCATGGACGAATTGTACGACCGGCTGGGCAGCCATGTGATGGCGGAGGAGAGCCATATGTTCACTTCCGCTGAAAAGGCGGCTGTTTATGAGGACCTGATGCTGAAGCGGCGCCTGCCGGATTTCGGCGTCCCTGTCAGCCGCGTTTCCTATGAGGACGGCTGCAAGGTTTACTTCTCGGACGGCGGCTTCGCCGTGTGCCGCTTCTCCGGCACCGAGCCGCTGCTCAGGCTGTGCGCGGAGGCGAAGGACGGCGCGAGGGCGGAAGGATATCTGTCAAGCTTCAGAGAGCACATCAACGGCCTGCTGCAGAAAGTACGCTGACACCCGCAGGGTGAGCCTGAACGAACACCGCCCGGAACAGGCGGCGTTCGTTACCCTATTCAGTTGGCCGGGGATATTGATTTCCGCAGGTCAGTACGTCAGAACATTTCCTTGATCTTGTCCAGGAAGCCCTTCCGGTTTTCGTATTCCTTGCCGGTGCTGGCCTGGTCAAAGGCGCGCAGCAGATCCTTCTGTTTCTCGTTGAGCTTTTTGGGGATCTCCACGTGCACCCGGACCACCAGGTCGCCCCGGGAAGACCCGTGCAGCTGCTGGATCCCCTCGCCCTTGATGCGGAACAGCGCGCCGTCCTGGGTGCCTTCCGGGATCTTGTGGCTGACCTTGCTCTTGAGCGTCGGCACCTCCAGGGTCGCCCCCAGGGCGGCCTGGGTGAAGGAAATGGGCATATCCAGGTAGAGCGTGGTGCCCTCGCGCTTGAAAAGCTTGTGCGGCTTGACGCTGATGGCGATCTGCAGGTCGCCGTTGGGGCCGCCGTTCTGCCCGGGCTCGCCCTGGCCGGTCATCACGAACACCTGGCCGTCGTCCGCGCCCGGGGGGATGGTGATGCTGGCGGTGCGCTTGCGCCGGACCTTGCCGGTGCCGGAACAGGTGCCGCAGGGATCTGAAATCACCTGACCGCTGCCGCCGCAGGCCGTACAGGTCCGCACGGTGACCATGAAACCGCCGCCCGACCTGACCTGGCCCGTGCCTTTGCATGCGGAGCAGGCTGCGGGCTGCGCGCCGTCCTTGCCGCCGGTACCGTGGCAGGTTTCGCAGCTTTCCGCGCGCATGAAGTCGAATGATTTGGACGCGCCAAAGGCGGCCTCGTCAAACTCGATGCGCATGTTGAACAGGATATCCCGCCCGCGCGCCGGCGCGTTGCGGCGCTGGGCGCGCCCACCCATCCCGCCGCCGAAAAGCTGGTCAAAGATGGAGTCAAAGCCCCCGAAACCGCCGCCTTCAAAGCCGCCGAACCCGCCCATGGGCGGGCCGTCCATGCCAAACTGGTCATAGGTGGCACGCTTCTGCGGGTCGGAGAGCACCTCGTTGGCCTCGTTGATCTCCCTGAACCGCGCTTCGGCCGTTTTATCGTTAGGGTGCAGGTCGGGATGAGACTCCTTGGCCAGTTTGCGGTAGGCCTTCTTGACGTCCTCCGCGCTGGCTTTCCGGTCTACCCCCAGCACCTCGTAGTAATCACGCTTGGCTGCCATAGTCTCCTCTTGCTCCGGGGCAGGTCAGGCCGGCACCTGGCCGGCCTGACGCCTGAGCTCCCTTAATGCACATCCCCTTCGACGTCCACGCTGCCGTCCGGGTTGGCCTGCGGTCCGCCCATGTCGGGGCCGGGGCCGCCGGGGCCCTGCGGTCCGCCTTGGTTCTGGTAGAGTTTGCCGAAGATGGCATAGACCTTCTGCGTCGCTTCGTCCATCGCGGCCTTGATCGCCTTGGCGTCGCCGCCCTCGCGAACTTTCTTGAAGGCGTCGATTTCACTCTGCACGGCGGCCTTGTCCTCGCCGGACAGCTTGTCGCCGTTCTCGCGCAGCTGCTTTTCGATCTCGTACTGGAAGGTGTCGGCGCGGTTGAGGGTCTCGACCTCTTCCTTGCGGCGCTTGTCTTCCTCGGCGAACTGCTCCGCCTCCTTGACGCGCTGCTTGATCTCGTCCTCCGTCAGGTTGGTGGAGGCGGTGATGGTGACGTTCTGGGTGTTGCCGGTGCCAAGGTCCTTGGCGGTGACGGACACGATGCCGTTTTTGTCGATGGTGAACTTGACCTCGATCTGCGGCACGCCGCGGGGCGCGGCCGGAATGCCGGTCAGCTGGAAGCGGCCCAGGGTCTTGTTGTCGTAGGCCATCGGGCGCTCGCCCTGCAGCACGTGGATCTCCACCGTGGTCTGCCCGTCGGCGGCGGTGGAGAAGACCTGGGATTTCTCCGTCGGGATGGTGGTGTTGCGCTCGATCAGGCGGGTAAAGATATGGCCTTCGGTCTCGATGCCCAGGCTGAGCGGGGTGACGTCCAGCAGGAGCACGTCCTTGACCTCGCCGCCCAGCACACCGGCCTGGATGGCCGCGCCGATGGCGACGCACTCGTCCGGGTTGATGCCCTTGAAGGGGTCCTTGCCGGTGATGTTCTTGACGGCGTCCTGCACCGCTGGGATGCGGGTGGAGCCGCCCACCAGGATGACCTTCTCGATCTGGCTGACATTCAGCCCGGCGTCCTTGAGCGCTGTCTGCATGGGCCCGATGGTGCGCTCGACCAGGTCGTGGGTCAGCTCGTTGAACTTCGCGCGGGTCAGCGTGATGTCCAGGTGCTTGGGGCCGTTGGCATCGGCGGTGATGAAGGGCAGGTTGATGTTGGCGGCCATGACGCCGGACAGGTCCACCTTGGCCTTTTCCGCGGCCTCTTTTAGCCGCTGCCAGGCCATGCGGTCCTTCTTCAGGTCGATGCCGTTCTCTTTCCTGAACAGTTCCGCGATATAGTCGACGATCCTGTCGTCAAAGTCGTCGCCGCCCAGCTTGGTGTCGCCGTTGGTGGCCAGCACCTCGAACACGCCGTCGCCGATTTCCAGCAGGCTGACGTCGAAGGTGCCGCCGCCCAGGTCGTAGACCAGGATTTTATGCGGCTGCTCCTTGTCCAGGCCGTAGGCCAGGGAAGCCGCGGTGGGCTCGTTGATGATGCGCAGCACCTCCAGGCCGGCGATGCGGCCGGCGTCCTTGGTGGCCTGGCGCTGGGCGTCGGAGAAATAGGCGGGCACGGT
>CAZJCB010000089.1:0-8548 GCA_964544245.1 uncultured Christensenella sp. | reverse complement strand
ACAGAGTTCGGTCAGGGAAATTTCCGAGTATAAGCTCATCATGCGTTCCGGTTCTATCCTGAACGATAACTTCGATCAGGTCTATAACATGAGCAACGCGGCGGTGTTCTCCGTCACCAACATTCTGGGAACCCTGACTTATGAACTGGGCATCCAGAACATGAAGTACAGCCAGTCAACAGCCATCGGACTGTTCAGGAATGCCATCTCCTTCGCGCTGGTGCTGATGACCAACTGGTTCGCAAAACGCGTCAACGAGTACGGTATCTGGTAAGGGGAGAAGAGATATGAGAGTAGCCGCACAATCGTTCAGGCGTAAACCGGGCATCCGCAAGTCCGCCGGCGAAAGGCTGTTCGACTGGTTCAACGTCACGGTCCTGGGCCTGATGGCCCTGTCGATGCTGTACCCTTTTTGGTACCTGTTTGCCGTATCCTTGGCGGACGCGGAGAAAGTGGCGCTCTCCAAGGTCTATGTCTGGCCGTCCGCCGTCTCTTTCACGAGCTACGCCAACGTGCTGGGAACCGTGTACATTTACTACAGTTTCGGCATGACGGTGCTACGTACCCTCCTGGGGACAGCCATCGCCCTTTTCCTGGGCTACAACATGGCCTACGTCCTCTCCAAGCGTTATTTTCCCCACCGCGGTTTCTGGACAGGCCTGATGGTCTTCACGATGTTCTTTTCCGGCGGCCTGATCCCTGAGTATCTGCTCATCAGGGACCTTGGCCTGATCGACAGCGTCTTCTCCCTTGTGCTGCCCATGGCTATCAGTGCCTACAACATCGTCATCATGCGTAATTTCCTGATGTCCCTGCCCGACAGCCTGGAGGAATCGGCCCGCCTGGACGGCGCCAACGACATCGTCATCCTCTACCGCATCATTCTGCCGCTGTCCCTGCCTATCATCGCCACCATCGGCCTGTGGACGGCCGTTTCGCACTGGAACGCGTGGTTTGACGCCATGATCTATATCCGCACGACGGAGAAGCAGGTGCTTCAGATGGTGCTCCGGCGGGTAGTATTAATGGGAGACGCATCGTTGGTTCCGTTATCAGGAGAGCAGGTGACGACCACGGTGCAGATGAATACCGAGACGATCAAGGCCGCGACAGTCATGGTCGCCACGGTGCCTATCCTGGTGGTTTACCCCTTTATCCAGAAGTATTTCGTCAAGGGCATCATGATCGGATCTCTCAAGGGCTGATCCCTTGTGAATCAAAATAAAAAGGAGGTTTCACCCCTATGCGCAGAACCCTGTCCCTGCTCCTGGCGGCCGTGCTCCTGCTCGGCGCGCTGCCCGCCCTGGCCGCCGAGAGCCAATACGCGGAAAAGTATTCCTATGACTGGACGACCTACATCGCCGCACCCCTGACGGATGACGCGACGGTCATCAAGCTTGTCGAGGAAAAATTCAACGTCGATATCAACATGCTCAACATCGAGGACGCCAATTTCCTCGAAGTGCTCAATACCTACATCGCCGGCGGCGACACCCCCGACGTCATCCGCCTCAAGGACCCCTCCCAGCTGATGACCTACATCGACCAGGGCATCATCGGCGCCATTGACATGGACCTGGTGCGCGAGCACCTGCCATACGCTTCCGGACTGCTGGACCAGCTTGACAACGGCTCCTTCTGGAAGATGGGCGCCTACGAGGGTGTGCAGTACGCGATCCCCGGCATCGCCAGCGGCAACGTGTTCCACCTGCCCGTCATCTACAACAAGGACTGGATGACCAAGGTCGGCGTCAGCGAGACCCCCAAAACGCTTGAGGAACTGGAAACTCTTCTGTACAAGTTCGCCAACGAGGACCCTGACGGCAACGGCGTCAAGGATACGTTCGGCGTCGCCTCCGACGGCCTGCGCCAGCTCTTCGGCGCCTATGGCATCAACCCCGGCGCTCCTGACGGCCGCAAGGACCACAGTTATTTCCAGCTCATTGACAGCGAAGTGGTCTGGGCTGCCGGCACCGAAATGTATCGCGAGGCGCTCCGTGTCGCCAGCAAGTGGTACAAGGACGGCGTCATCGACCCTGAGTTCGTGACGGGCGAGAATACCGGCGGATACTGGGCTATCTCCAACTCTCTCATCAACGGCCGCATCGGCATGACGGTGCGCGGCAACTACTACCACTGGGTCATGCCCGGGATGTACCAGGAACTGAACGCCGAAGGCGTCCTGGAAGACAACCTGCCCGGCAACGTGGCCAAGGAATGGATCGCGGTCCGTCCCGAAGGCCAGATCGCCTTTGGCGATCCGGTTGAAGGCCCCTTCGGCATGGGCATCAAGAACTGGAACCTGCTGGCGCAGTTCTATGTGTTCAGCCCCGAGCTGACAGCGGACAAGGAGCGCTTCGCCCGCGCGCTGGACATCATCAACTACATGCAGCTCCGTTACCTGACCAAATATACCGAGGAAAAGCAGGCCTTCCTGGAATGGGCTTATGGACCGGAAAATGAGAACTGGTACTGGAGCGACAAGGAGGAGGGCGTCTACATCCTGCGTCCCGAATTCCTTGAGAAACATCCCGACGTAGGCCCCAGCGACGACTACGGCGCCATGACCCAGTGGGGGCCGACCGTGGCGGAAAGGCCCACCGGCGCGGGCGCAAGGTTCGCCTATTCCCTGGGCTATGACAAAGGCGGCATCTCCAACCTGATCCAGTTCTCCCTGCCCAAGATGGCAGAATACCAGAGCAACGTCACCCAGCTCAAAGACGCCGCCATGATCGAGTTCATCACCGGGAAGCGCGACCTGGACAAGGACTGGGAAGCTTACCTGGCCGAGATGAACGCGGCGGGCCTCGGGGAGATGCTGGAGGAAGTCCGCGCCTGGTATGCAGGCAACCAAGCCAAATAACGCCTGAGATTCAAGCATCATAACTGCGGCAGGGCTGTCCGGTTTTCCGGGCAGTCCTGCTTTATGCCGTTGGACGGACCTGCCCCCGGTGTCAGCTCTCCCGTCCGGCTTCCGTCAGCATCAGGAAGACGAGCCCCTGGCCGTATGCCGTGGGGCTGAGCGGGATCCTGCGGTAGAAATCCAGGTCGTCCCCCATGGGCGTACCGTAGGATACACCTTGCACAGTGCCGTCCGCGTCCACCTTTGCCAACACCCCCTCGACCGCCATAAGCGCGGGGTGCTCCATGCTTTCGGGAAGGAGCCCCAGTCTCAGGCCCTTGAGCAGGCCGTAGGCGATCGCCGCGCTGGCTGATGTCTCCAGGTAGCTGTCAGAATGATCCAGCAGCGTATGCCACAGCCCGCTCACCCTGTCCTGAAGGCTCACAAGGGCGGCAGCCTGTGCCTGCCAGGTGTTGAGGATCAGTTGGTAGACACAGTCCTTTTCGATCATCTCCAGGAAATCGACCGCGCCGCTGGTAAACCAGCTGTTGCCCCGGGCCCAGAACGCCCTGCCAAAATGATGCCTGCCCTCAAAGCTGAAGCCGTGGTACCACAGCGCGTTTTGCGCGGCATGCAGGTATTTGATGTGGAGCAGGAACTGGTATTTCGCCTCCTGGCAATAGTCTTCACGGGCCATGACCTTGCCCGCCCTGTAAAGAAACAGCACCGTCATATACAGGGTGTCGTCCCATAACTGCTGCGGGTTCTCGCTGTGTGTGGTGATGTGCTGCATGCCGCCTTCTTCCGTCCGGGGCATCTCCCGCATCACCCACTCAGCCCAGGAGGAGATGTGCGGCAGATAACGGTCATCCCCGGTGGCTTCATACAGAACGGCCATCCCCAGCATGGGCGCGGTCGTGTTGACGTTGCGAGGGGGCAGCCCGGCCTTCAGATGCCGGGCGTACCAGTCTTTGACGTACTCAAGCGTTCCCGGGTCACCCGTGCGCTGCCAGACTTTCATCATCGCATAGACGGCGACGCCCTGCGGCCACTCCCAGGTGTCCAACGTCAGGTGGTCGTTGGGCCCTCCGCCCTCGTGGACAGTGCGGAGCTTTGAAATGACAAGGTTGCTGATACGGCTGAGATCCAGCTGAAGCATATTCACTCTCTTTCCGGCAATGGCCCTTTGATGGTCAACAGGCCGCAGTGTATCACAGGGCCTGCCCGCCTGCAATCAAGCCGTTCAGGAGCGCGGCGGCTTTACACCACCTGCATCCTCAGGTACACTGCCCGTCGGACCGATGAACGTTTCAAGGAGGCCCGATGCTGTCCGCCCAAGATTTCGCCTTGTCCACCATGTGGAATTACCCCCGCGCGCAGACCGGCGGGGAACTGGTCAGATCCATTGCAGACGCCGGTTTTCGCAAGGTGGAACTGAACTATCAGGTCAGGGAGGAACTGCTCCCGGAAGCGCTTGCCCTCATCGGGGACGGTGTCCTTGAGGTCGTTTCACTCCATAATGTGTTCCCCAAGGTCTGGGACAAACGGTTTGACACCGATTCCCTGCTCCTGGGTTACCCGGACGAGGATCTTCGCTTGCAGTCCGTGCGCCTGACCATGGGTACGATCGACTGGGCTGCGCGCCTGGGCGCCGGGGCTGTCGTCGTACACCCGACGGAAGTGCCGCTTGATCCGGACGAATTCGACAGGCCGTTGAAAAGCCTTATCCGAGAAGGCCGGAGGGACAGCGCAGAGTATGCAGAGCTCTTCGGCAGGATGCTGAAAAAGAGACAGGCGGCACCATATCTGGAAGCGCTTGAAAAAAGCCTGGAAGAACTGTGCGGCTACGTCGCGCGTGACAGCCTTAAAGTGCTGATTGGCTTGGAAAACAGGTCCATGTGCCACCAGATCCCCGTTTTCAGCGAGTTTGAGGCGATCATTGGAGCTTTGCCCAACGGCCCCGTAGGGGTTTGGCTGGATACCGGGCATGGCATCATGATGGAGGAGATCGGGCTGCAAAACATGCCGCTGCCGGAAAGCCTGCAGAAAAAGGTCATCGGCATGCACGTCCATGACGCGCGGGAAGGGCGCGACCATTATCCGCCAGGGATGGCCGGCAACAGCGCGCTGGCCCCATATTACGGCTTGATCGCGGGGGCTCCCCTGAAAGTCCTTGAAATATCGAGCCGTTTTTCCGCCAGCGAAGCCTTTGACGGTGCCAGGTGGCTGGCTGCTCAGTTGAATGCGCAGGTGCGAAAGCGTTCCGGCGGTGAAGGAATCACATAGGGTACAGAGCGTGACTGACGCGGCACCACAAGGCCCGGCGCGCTTCCGCTCCGCCCTCCCCTCGTGATTTTTCTGCCTTCTGACGAACTGACGCGGCCGGCGTCTCATCCCTGCGGGCGTCCGGTCTGTGCCGAAAGGATAAACTCCAGTTCAAAATGCATCCTTCGGGTTTCGGGTTTCACCGTTTCCGCAAGGAAACACACGCGCAGCCTGTTTTCCTCACGCTGGAGAAAATGCTCGGGAGCCTCCGGGTCCACCTTCACGGTGAGGATCCCGAATTCCCAACAGTTCCTTGTAATCCTTGCCGTGTCTGCCAGGGGTGATTCAAACTCAAAATAGACCTTGATGTCGCGGTTGGTTCGGCAATCCACATCGACAGCCAGCCGGTTCCTGTCCAGTCGGCAGTCGAAGAGCACGAGGTGGAAGCCGTCCACGTTTCCCTCCGCGCCGCTTCTCTGCAGCCGCATGCTGGATACCCCGCCAGCCTCGTCCCGCCAGTGGACAGTCGCCGGATGAAGCTGGCCGCTGACGTTCCTGCTGCCGCTCATTGCGCCGGTCATCAGGCCGCCGCTGATCCAGGAAACTGCGGTGCAAACCGCCGGCGCTTCCCTGGGGTCTCCCCGTTCGCTGAGTTCCCTGAACTTCCGGACAATCACCCGCTCCCCGCCGCCTGAAAGCAGCCGGGCCCGCACGTTATCGGGAATGCGGGGGCCGCCGAGGACCAGCAGAGGGTTGTGGTCGCTTTCTACATTGAAGGGCCTGTCGTGGAACGCGTCCATGCCAAGGCCCAGGAACAGCAGCGCGTGGATGGAGGTATGCCGGCTCATATCCATCTCGTAGTTTCGCGAGTAGGGTCCGCAGACATTGCCAAGGGCGTGGTTGTAGGTGTCCGAGAGGTCTTCCCAAAGCCCGGCTTCAACCAGCGCCCCCAGTTCCCTGATCCGTTGGCTGGGGGCGAACCCGCGCCAGCAGGCAGCGGCAGCGAGGTCTACGCCGTAGTAGGTGGGAGAATTGAATTCGCTGACGCTGTGGAACTCCATATACCTGCGCCAGAAATCTTCGGCATATTCCAGCGCGTAACGGCGCAGGTCATCATTGCCGAGACGGCCGCCGAACCAGTCTGCCGCGAACACATGCATCAACTCAATGTTGGTGTTCAACGGCGTCAGCCCCGATTTCACGCGGTCGATCGCCCCCCGCAGCGCCTTGCCGGCGGAGTCCAGCATCCTGGCGACAATCTTCTCAGGCAAAACCGCCTCGAACTGCGCGAGGATCATCGCGAAGGTACAAAGGATAAACTCCCGCCAGTTGGGATCGTAGCTTTTCCATACGACAGGGTAGTTTTCAAGGACAGACTGCCGCAGCATCCCCTCAATCCGTGTCGAATAGGGCCGCAGGGAGACATCCTCCTGCAGGTGCGCACGCAGCGAGTTGGTGACCTTCTCCGCGGCATCGTCCATAAAATATCGCGCGAACGGGCTGATCTCCCGCCAGGACAGCGCATCCCTGGGCGGGTGCGGCTCCTGAGGCACGCGCCGGTAAGTGCCGTGGTATATCTCTCCGGGGCAGTCAAACTGTGTGTCAATGACGGCGCCGATCACCCCGGCGGCACGGCGGGCGTCTTCCTGCCTGCCGCGGATCAGGAGGCCCAAGGCATAGTGCGCACTCGCGCGTACGCTGTGCCCCCACCGTCCGGAGCCCCCTGCCGACAGCAAGCGGGCCTGCGGGTCATAAAAAGCATCCAGCCTCTCCATTGTTTCATCCAGCAGGACCCTGCCCTCCTGGCTGAGCAGATTATATGCCTTTGACATCGGGTTATCCTTTCAACGCGAGCCGCGCGATGGTTACAGCGCCTTTTCCTCTGGAGCCGGCAAAGAGAGCGAATCCCTGAACACGTGAAAGTGGAAAACGACTGCTGTCAGGAGTGAAAGTCCTCCTGCCAGCAGGAAAAGTGGGCGGATGCCGAAGGCGTCGGCGAACATGCCCCCGAAGAAGGAGGAGATCATCAGGGATGCGACGGTCTGCACTGTGACCGTGAGCACCTGCACCGTCGTCTTGAACTGGGGGGCGGCCAGCTGGTTGAGTTTCAGACTGACGGCTACGCCCATGAGTATGTTGAGGAAGTTCATTGCCTGGATCAAGATCTGCGCACCCGGCGTCCTGACGAAAAAAGTGGCGAACCATCTGGCTGAATCGACTAGGCAGATCAGGAACAGCACGTTTTTTGTGCCAATCCGCCTGATGATCCTGTCTGCGTAAAACAGGAAAGGGATCTCGCACAGGGCCGCGACAGACAGCATGGTGCCGTACAGCGCCGGGGATCCCCCCAGATCGACGGTAAAAAAGATCGAAAAGTAGGCGTGGTAGAGCCCCTGGGCCAGGGACATCATCATGGCGAAAGCGATCAGTTTGACCACAGGCTTGTTGCGCAGAATCAGTCCCAGAGGCTGCCTCTTCCCTTTTAGCTGGTGTCCCCGCATCTGTGGCAGCAGGAAAATGAGCAGGACGTTGAGCAGGCAGATGAAGGTGTACGCGTAGAAGGTCAGCTTCGTCCCCCTCTGAGCAACCCTCCCGATCAGGAGCATCATGCCTGAGTAGCCGACCGCCCCCATCATGCGCAGGGGGCCGTAGTCGCGGCCGCTTTTCTCGGCGTACTCCAGCGACAGGCTGCTGTTGAGGGAGGGTTGTGCGCGCCGGAGGATCACATAGGCGGTGTAGAGGATGAGGACGTAGGCGATGCTTTCGGAGAAGAGAATCAAGGGGTAGAGCAAAGCCGTGCACAGCAGGAGCGCCTGCAGCACCCTGTTCTTTGAACTGGCCCTGTCCGCCAGCAGGCCGATCGAAGGCTGGAAAAGCAGCGCAGCCAGAGAGGAGACGGCGGTGATCATCCCGATGTTCGTCTTGCTCAGGCCGATCTCATTCAAATATATGCCAAAATATCCAGCGGTGGTATCCATCATAAAGAAAGCCATGTTAAAAATCAAAAATCCGGCGTAAGGAGAAATGCCCCTTTTTACCATTCCAGTGTTTCCTCCTGCGCTCGCGTATTGGCTGATTGTATTAGCCAGGGTTCGGCCTGTCAATTGATTGCGGGCTTTGCGATTCAGCCTGACTGCCTGACGATTCGGGGATTGGAACCGTACAACGCGCTCATCACGGGTTTCCGGAGGGTTTCCGGAGGTTATTGGAGGGTTTTTGGAGGGTTTTTGGTGGTTCGTTTTTCTCGCAGATAATGCTGAGACCCCTAGATATTCCTCATCTTTTCAAAAAGGCGCCGACTTTATGGAGTTTTTGGAGGGTCCGCGCCCTTGCACATCAGCGGCAGCCCTTTCAAGGCAGTGTTCCCGGCCAGTAAACGCATCACAGGGCGGTCCAGCAGCCGGATGAGAGGGCATTCCCTTCGCAGGCCTGCTGCCGCCA
>CAZJCB010000088.1:0-8614 GCA_964544245.1 uncultured Christensenella sp. | reverse complement strand
GGGTTAAGGCTCTCCCTGATGTCTTCCAGCAAGGCGTCCAGGCCCTGGGGTTTGATCCCAAGGACGAGGATGCCGGCGGTTTGGGCTACTTCCCGCGCGCTGCCCAAAATGGTGACCCCGCAGTGCTCGTTGAAATCATCCCGCTTGGTTTCGTTGCGGTCAAAACCATAGATGACCATATCGCTGAAGGAATCCGTCCGCCGCAGGCCCCTGATGATGGCGCCGGACATGTTGCCCAGCCCGATAAACCCGATGGTCATGCTTCACCTGATCTGCCCGGTCCCCCGGACGATGTATTTATAACTGGTCAGTTCGTTCAGCCCCGTAGGCCCTCTTGCGTGGAGCTTTTGGGTGGAGATGCCGATTTCTGCACCGAAGCCGAATTCCCCGCCGTCGGTAAACCGCGTAGAGGCGTTGTGATAGACCGCCGCCGCGTCCACGGATCTCAGGAAGCGCTCCGCCGCCTCACTGTCCCCGGTGATAATCGCCTCGCTGTGCCCGGTGCCGTAAGCCCGGATGTGTTCCAGCGCTTCGTCCATGCTGTCCACTGTCCTGCAGGCCAGGGTGAGGTTCAGGTATTCCGTGCCCCAATCGCTGTCATCAGCCGCCTCGGCTTGCGGGAGGAAAGCCATTGACCGCTGGTCCGCGCGGATGGTGACCTTGCCCTCTCCCAACCGTTTGCCAATGACGGGCAGCGCTTCCTGCGCGATGTCCCGGTGCACCAGGATGCATTCGCAGGCGTTGCATACCGAGGGGCGGGAGGTCTTGGCGTTGTGGATGACGTCCGCCGCCATCTGGATGTCCGCGGCTTTGTCGACATAGACGTGGCACACGCCTTCCCCTGTCCTGAGCACGGGGACGTGCGCGTTGCGGACGACGCTGTTGATCAGCCCCTTTCCGCCCCGGGGAATCAGCAAATCAACGGAGCCTGTCATCTGCATCAGCGCTTCCGCGCCTTCCCGGCCGGAGTCCCTCAGGAGCTGAACGCAGTCCTCCGGGAGTCCGGCAGCAGCCAGCGCGTTTCGTAATACGTCAGCGATATAGGCGTTGCTGCGCTCCGCTTCCCTGCCGCCCCGAAGGATGCAGGCGTTGCCGGACCTGACGCACAGCCCCGCGGAATCCGCGGTCACGTTGGGGCGTGCTTCATAGATGACCGCGATGACCCCCAGGGGGACGGAGACCCGGAAGATGTCCAGTCCGTTTGGCCGCCTTGTCTCCCAAAGGGCCCTGCCCAGCGGGTCAGGGAGGTCCGCCACTAACCGCAGTCCCTCCGCCATGCCGCCGATGCGCGCAGCTGTCAGCCGCAGCCGGTCCAGCAGCGCTTCTGACAGGCCGGCTTCCCTGCCTTTGCGGAGGTCTTCCTCATTATGGGCCTGCAGTTCGGTGGCTTTCCCTTCCAGGCTGTCGGCCATCAGCCTCAGGGCGTCCGCCCGCTGGCTGTCCGGGCTGAGGGACAGCGCCAGAGAGGCTGCTCTTGCCCGAACCCCAAATTCCTCAAACATCCTTTTTCACCGCCTTGAACCAGGTGCCGGCGGGTTGCCCTTCCAGCACGCGGTAAATGGTGTCCGCAGGCCTGCCGTTGATGACGTAGGTGTCTATTCCGGCCTTAGTCGCGATCTTCGCGGCGTGCAGTTTCGTCACCATGCCCCCGGTCCCCAGGTCTGACCCGCTCTTCTGTGCAAGCGCGCTGATTTGAGGCGTGATCTCCTCAACGACCGGGATGAGCCTGGCATTTGGGTTCGTTTTTGGGTTGCTGTCGTAGAGGCCGTCCGTGTCCGTGAGGATGATCAACCGGTCCGCGTGGATGAGCCCGGCCACGATGGCGGACAGGCTGTCGTTGTCGCCGTAGACGATTTCCTCAATGGCCACCGCATCGTTTTCGTTGATGATGGGCAGCACGTTGTACTGGAAGAGCCGTTCAAAGGCGTTGACCAGGTTGCGGTGCCGCTCCGGGTCTTCCACGTCGCCTCGGGTGATCAGGAGCTGACCGATGACGCAGCCATAATCGGAAAACATCTTGTCGTACAGGTACATCAGCTCGCACTGGCCGACGGTGGCGGCCGCCTGCTTCCCCGCGGTATCCTTCGGGCGGGAGGTAAGCCCCAGTTTGCCCATCCCGACGCCGATGGCCCCGCTGGTCACCAGCACGACCTGCAGGCCCATGTTCATCATGTCGGCAAGAACACGGGTCAGCGCGTCCAGTTCGCGGAAATTAATGCCCCCGCCCGGGTAGGCCAGGGTGGACGTTCCGACTTTGACGACAACGCGTTTCTTCTGCTGCTCCATGGGACGCTCCTTTGTTTGTTCCGCAATCATGCTATCACGATGAAGGGCTTTGTCAAGCCGCGGATATTCATAGTCTGTTGATCAATGATCTTCACATGAAAAAGACCGCGGGTCGACCGCGGTCTTTGGGTGGCGCCTGGTTTACTTGATTTCGACAGTGGCGCCGACTTCTTCAAACTGCTTCTTGATCTTCTCGGCCTCAGCCTTGGGCAGGCCTTCCTTGATGGTCTTGGGAGCGGACTCGACGAAGTCCTTGGCTTCTTTCAAGCCCAGGCCGGAAACGACTTCGCGTACGACCTTGATGACCTTGATCTTCTCGGCGCCGGCGTTGGTCAGCACGACGTCAAACTCGGTCTTCTCCTCAACGGGGGCGGCAGCGGCGGCAGCCACGGGAGCGGCGGCGGCGGCGGGGGCGGCGGCGGATACGCCGAATTTCTCTTCCAGGGCTTTGACCAGCTCGGCCAGCTCAAGTACGGTCATGGACTCGATTGCGGACAGGATTTCCTGACGATTCATGGGGTATTCCTCCATTATAATCTAAATTTGTGTCTTTCCGGGGTTATCCAGGTTACTGAGCGGATTCTTTCTGCTTGCGCACCGCATCAACCGCGTACACCAGAGAGCGCAGGGTGGCGCTTAGGACGCCGACGAAGTTCGAGATCGGGGCGTTCAGGCTGCCCATCAACCTGGCGACGAGCACCTCACGCGGCGGCAGCTTGGACAGGGCCAGGACGGCGTTCGCGTCCACCACCTTGCCTTCGACGAGACCGGCCTTGATGGTCATCTTGTCGTTCTTGCTCTGGTCGATGAAGTCGCAGATGATTTTCGCCGGGGCGACCTCATCCTTCATGCCGAAGGCGAAGGCGGAGGGGCCGACCAGCAGCTTGTCCAGCCCGGTGATGCCGGCGTCGTTGAGCGCGCGCTGGACCAGGGAGTTCTTCAGCACCACGTAGTCTACGCCCGCCTCGCGGAACTTGACGCGCAGCGCCGTGATCTCTTCCACCGTGATGCCCTTGAAATCCACCAGCACCATGCTCTTTGACTTGCTGAGCCGTTCGGAGATTTCAGCGACCTTTTGGATCTTGTTCTCCATGTTCTTGTTGATCTTGTGTTCCATGCTTTGTTTTTCACCTGCCTTCAGGCTGTCATTAAGAAAACCCCTGTGCTGGTGGCACAAGGGCATACTGAGTGATGCTCTCGCGCCTCGGCGGGCGGCTTTCGCCTTTATGCGCTTTCACGCTGCCTGCTGTCTCTGGCACCGGCTTTCTGAAGCCTTTTGTAATGTATCACGGCGTTTCCCCGATGTCAAGCGCGCGGCAACAGTTTTTCTGGCTTGCGCGGGGAGCGAGCCTGGGTTATAATCCGGGCGAACAGGGTGCGCTGAGCACACTGGACAGGAGGAAGAAGCACATGGCTTACAAGATCTCTGAAGCTTGCATCAGCTGCGGCGCCTGCGAGGCGGAGTGCCCGGAGACCGCGATCACCGAGGGCGAAACCCAGTTTGTGATCGACCCGGAACTCTGCATTGACTGTGGCGCCTGCGCGGACGTTTGCCCGGTTGACGCCCCTGCGCCCGAGTGAGCGAAATGCGCTGACAGGATGCCAGGGTTTTGAGGCTGTCCACCCGAAGGGGTGGATTTTTATGTGTTTTACTGACTGCGCTTCGGGATAGCCCTGTTTGGGTTTACAGGCCGGACAGGGGATGGTATACTGCCAAATAATTACAGAAGTGTTAAGAAGAGTGACGAAGGGGTGATGGCCGTGGCAGGACGTCTTGCGCCGGGACGGTGGATGGGCATTTTCGTCATCTGCGCCCTGTGCGTGGCCATCGCGGCCCCGGTTTCCGGCGAAGCCCTGCGTTCCGCGCCCCTGAGTTCCGGGGGCGCGCTGGACGGCATGGTCAGGGTTTCGCTGAGTTCCCTGGGCCAGCCCGCAAGGCTTGACCTCACTGTCCAGGGGGAGTATTCCGTCTCCGGCGCTGTCAGCCGGCATGTGCCCTCCGGCAGCCGGCTGGCCGTCACCTATTCCTCCTCTTCGGGCAGCCTGGAGCTCACCCTCGGGGGCGAAACGCTGCCCATGGGCGGCGCGTTCAAGCTGCGCAGGCACAGCGGGACGGGGCAGGCCGGTTTCCGGGTCGCGCAGGGCAGGGCGCCGAACAACCTCTACCCGGCGGACCTGTTCTTTACGGTCAGCCCGAACGGCTCGGGCTATACGCTGAGCATCGTCGCCTATGTCTTTATTGAGGATTACCTCTACGGCGTGCTGCCCTATGAGATGGGGAACGCTTCCCATATGGAAGCCCTCAAGGCGCAGGCAGTCACCGCGCGCACCTACACCCTCAGGCGGATGGGTGGCAGCGGCCTGTACGACGTGGTGGACACCACCTCTGACCAGGTATATGCCGGGACGCCGTCCGGCAACGAAAACTGCAGGGCGGCGGTGGACGCCACCCGGGGGATCGTCATGAAGACCGGCGGGTCGTACACGGCCACCTTCTATACGGCGTCAAACGGAGGGCAGACGGAGAGCGCCAGGAACCTCTGGGGCTCCGCCGCCTATCCCTACCTGGGCGTGCGTGACGATCCCTATGACCTGGCTAACCCGCAGTCTGCCGTCCGGTCCCTGGACGTGCCCAGCAATCCCGCGCAGATGGGGGCCCAGTTGAAGGACATCCTCCTTGCGAAGGCCCGCGCCCTGACCGGAAGGCAGGATATAACGCTGGAACGCGTGGTCAACGTCGTGCCGCATTCGCCGATGTATCCCGCGCCCAGCAGGCTGTACACCAGGGCGGACTTCGCGGTCAACCTCTTCCGGGACGGCGAGGTCGTGCCGGTGACCCTGGGCTTTGACCTCTTTTCCGAACTGGAAAAGCCCCTTGGCATGGGCATCAATTCGGGCAACAACGAGCTTTGGAGCGTCATCAGGACCGACACCGGGTTTACCCTGTCGGCCAGGCGATACGGCCATGGCATCGGGATGAGCCAGCGCGGGGCCATGCACATGGGTTCCATGGGGTATACCTACGATCAGGTCATTGCGTTCTATTTTCCCGGCTGTCAGCGTGTTTCCTATGCCTTCACCCGTTCCATCCTCAGCGCCTGGGTGCCCGGTGCCCAGAGCAGCGAAGAGACGGACGCCGTCGACCCGGCGGAGATCGGGCAGGAAAGCTCAGGGAAGGGCCTGGTGGAGGGCGGCGGAACGCCGGTGTACCAAAAGGCCGACGCCACTTCTCCCGTGCTCACGCTCCTGCCCAAAGGCGCCTGGGCGGACATCCTGACCCAACGGGGGGATTTCTACGGCGTTCGCTATGGCGCGCTGACAGGCTTCGTGAAAAAGGACCGGTTGGCTTTTTCGGGCACGGTGCCTGACGCCGAGATATCTGGGACATCCCTGAATGGATACGGGACTGTCATCAACACCGGGGCGCTCAACCTGCGCAGCAACCCGTCCGCGGGCTCATCCATCCTGATGACGGTGCCGGGGGGCACGGTGCTGCCCATCCTTTCCCTGTCGGGGGAGTACGCGCTTGTCCAGTACGGTCTGCAGGGCGGTTTTGTGCACCTTGACTTCCTGGACAGGGTAGACACCCATCCCGGCACAGCCGCCGCCGGCATGCCGCAGGGAGGCGTTGTGCGCGCGCTGGGGGAAGGAACGCCCCTGCGTTCCCGGCCCGGTACGTCTTCCTACGTCATCAGGACACTCCGCGATGGGGAAAGTGTGGCCGTCCTGTCGCTGGACAGCGCCTGGGCGGAGGTCCAGTCCGGGGTTTCGCTGGGCTTCGTGCTCAGCCGGAACGTCGAACTGACGGGCATTCCCGCCGAAATCCTCCCTGACGGGCCCGGATCCGGCGAATCGCTTGCCCTTGCCGCGCCGCAGGCCGGCAGCCTGAACCTGCGCAGCCAGGCCAGCCTGGAGTCGGACGTGATCCTGGAGATCCCCAGGGGGGACGAACTCGTCCTCGCCGTCCGCGGGGCGGAGTGGTCGCAGGTCCGCTACCGGGGCATTCCGGGGTTTGTGATGACCGCATACCTGGGCGCGGCAGGGACGCCTGCCCCGACGCAGCCGCCCACGGAAACCGGCGGGGCTTTACGGGCCCGGGTCTTGACGCCGTCCGGCTCTCTGAACCTGCGGGAAGGTCCCTCCCCGCTCTCCAGGGTGCTCAGAACCATCCCTCGGCTTACCGAGGTCTCCGTCACCTCCCGGAACGGGGATTGGTGCGGGGTGGTCTATGAGGGCACGGCTGGCCAAGCCATGGCAAAATACCTCGAATTCCTGCCAGGCCAGCCCTCCGTCACCGCGACGCCGGCGCCGGGCCCAACGCCCGGACCGTCTGACGGACCATCAGCCAGGGTAGCCACCCCTTCCGGCAGCCTGAACTTCAGGGACAGGCCCGAAATCCCCTCCACTGTCCTCATGACCATCCCGAAGGGGGCGGACGTTGCGGTGCTCCAGCGGGGGCCGGACTGGTGCAGGGTGTCCTGGATGAACGCGACGGGCTATGTGCAGACAAGGTATCTCGCGTTTGAGGCGGATGGAGCGGAAACACCGGAGCCGCTACCGGATACAGGCGGCGGGTTGGAGACCGCGCGCGTAAATACCCGGACCGGTTCCCTGAACCTGCGCGAAAGCGCCAGCCTGTCCGCCAGGCGGCTGGCCTCCATTCCGCAAAACGACCATGTGCGGATCATCAGGCGCATGGAACCCTGGACGCAGTGCAGCTATGAGGGCCTGACCGGTTATGTGATGAGCGTGTACCTCTCTTTTGGCGAAGGGGAGGGGACAGAGTTGCCATCCCCCCCGCCTGTCTATGGGCAGCCCGCGGGGGAGGAGGAAAAAATCCCTCCTGAAAACGAAACTAACACAGTACTGCCTGATGATATGCGCGACCCGAGCCTGGTGGCGGTATCCGAGCCGTTTTCCGTGCTGATCTCACCTGACAGCCTCAGTTTGAACCTGCGCCGCGGCTGCAGCCTGGACAGTGCGCTCATCATGGAGATGCCCAGGGGGGACAGCCTGCTGGTCCTTGCGCGCGGGGACACATGGTGTTATGTGACCTATGAGGGGCGGGAGGGCTACTGCATGGGCAGGTACCTCAGCCTGCCTCCCCAATAAAGGAAGAACAGGGAGAAAAGATGATCCTTGTCATTGCGGAAAAACCGAGCGTTGCCCGGGACATCGCCCGCGTGCTCCAGTGCGCGCGCCGCGAAGGGTACTTTGAGTCGTCCACCCACCGCGTCTCCTGGGCCCTCGGCCACCTGGTCACCCTGATGGAGCCTGACGAACTGGACGAGCGGTACAAAAAGTGGCGCACGGAAGACCTGCCCATCCTGCCTGAAGAGCTTGGCACCAAGGTCATCCCCAGAACGAAGCCGCAGTTCACGCTGCTCAAAAAGCTGATGCTGGACAAGGATGTTGAGCGCGTCGTCTGCGCGACGGACGCCGGGCGCGAAGGCGAACTGATTTTCAGGCTCATCTACGAAAAGGCGGGGTGCACGAAGCCTGTGGACCGGCTCTGGATCAGTTCCCTGACCGACTCGTCGATCCGCGAAGGTTTCGAATCACTCAAGCCTTCCGATGCCTATGACGGCTTGTACCGAAGCGCGCTGTGCCGCTCTCAGGCGGACTGGCTGGTGCGGATGAACGCCAGCCGTGCCTTCACCCTGCAGTACAACGCGCTGCTTTCCGTGGGCCGCGTGCAGACGCCCGCGCTGGCGATCCTGGTGGAGCGGGAACAGGAAATCCGGAACTTCCAGCCTGTGTCCTACCACACCCTGACGGCCAGCTTCGGGGATTATTCGGGGCAGTGGTTTGACCCGAAGGTGGAGGAAAAGACCAGTCACCGCATCCCGGGCGCCGAGCGCGCGGAAGAGATCGCCAAAGCGGTCCGCGGGCAGAAAGCCACCGTCGTCAAGGCAGAAACCGCGCCCAAGAAGGAATTGCCGCCGCAGCTGTTCGACCTGACCAGCCTGCAGCGGGAGGCCAACCGCCTGCTGGGTTTCACCGCCGCGAAGACATTGAAGACCGCCCAGTCCCTCTATGAGGCGCGCAAGTGCCTGACCTATCCGCGCACCGACAGCCGGCACCTCCCCAACGACATGATCCCGCGCGTCAACCAGGCACTTGAAAGGCTGCCGGACCAGTACCAGGATTTTGTGCGGGGCATCCCCCGCAGGGACGGCAAACTGCCCTACTCAAAGCGGATATTCGACGACACCAGGGTCAGTGACCACCATGCCATCATCCCCACTTCGCAGAAGGCGGAGCCGGAAAAGTTCACCGCGGACGAGCGCGCGCTGTATGACCTGGTCGCCCGGCGCTTCATCGCCGC
>CAZJCB010000087.1:0-9049 GCA_964544245.1 uncultured Christensenella sp. | reverse complement strand
CGATGTCCAGCCTTTCGGTTTCTTCGTGGCTGTGAAGTAATTCATCTTCAGACAGACAGCCTTCCATAACGCCGACAGGACTTCCCGTTCCTCCTCTGTGTCATAGCGGAAATGAAAGCCGAAACGGCGGACAACATGGTTGTTCTTGGATTCCACATGCGCCTGGTCATTCTTCTTATAGGGGCGCGCCCGGGTGAAAAAGACCTGCCTGCCCGCCGCCCAGTTCACAACGTCATAGTTGATCAGTTCGCTGCCATTGTCACAGTCCAGCCCCTGCACCTGGTATGGGATGCTGTCCATCGCCGAGTCCAGCGCGGCGCGGATATGAACGTGGGCGTTGTTGCGCATCACCTCCAGATGGATCCACCCCGTGACCACGTCTGTCAGCGTCAGGGTCCTTGCGAACTCGCCCTTCAGCGTAGGCCCGCAGTGCGAGACGGTATCCACCTCAAAGAAGCCCGGTTCTGTCCCTGTTTCATCGCCTGCCTTGCGGATCTTGATGGAATTGCGAAGGAGTGTGCCGGGCTTGGTGGCGCTGATGCCTTTGAGCCTCTGGCGGTCGCGCTCTGGTTTCAGATATCGGTCCACTGTCGCCGCGCTCATGCTGAGCAGTTCCTTGCGGACGTCTTCTGTCCAGCCGTCCTGACCAAGTACCAGTTCTCCGTGAGCCTCCAGAGATTCGATCCACTGGGTTCGGTCTTCGACCAGATACTTCCCGCAGGGCATGCACATCATGCGCCACAGCCAGACCAGCTTCCTCCTTGCAGCTGCACTGTATTTGGCTGGCCGGCTTTTTCTCCGGTCCATGCGCAGGACGTTTCCCATACCCGAAGCTTCGGAAGTCAGGCGACGCCGGGCGGAAGATCTGGCAAGCCCGGTGCTCTGGCAAAAAGTGTCCAGAATACCGGATTTCTCAGCCTTCCCCGCCCGTCGGTACGAGGTCTTCAGACGCTGGGTCACTTCAATGCGTGTCTTCATTGAGACTAATTTCCTTTCCATGACTTTAGCATACTCAGTTCGCGCTCAAATCTATCTGAGGCACGACTCCTTTTTCGCGCTCATTTTATGTAAGGTACGCCGAGCGCTTGACATCGGCGCCGGGCAAACATATAATCCTGTTGCAGGGATACAACCTGAGGTGTGCGCCAGCCCTCCGTTTTTACCCACATTTACTGAAACGGAACCTTTGTCGACAGATGGCTGCCACGCCCCCGCGAAAGCGACAGGGGACGGTAAAGATTTGTTGCGGGGTACCGGCCTGCTGAACATAGCGGGTGAAAAAATGGCGGGCAGCGGCACTTTGGGCTATCCCCGGAAAAGCGGAGGGTTTACCCTGCCGCTTCTTTTTCTGAAAACGAGTAACGCAATGATTCAAGGGGGCTGTTTTGAAAACGGAATGCCTTCCCGCGGACGGGGCGGGGCTCCTCAAGGCCGCCAAATTCCTCAGGGAAGGGGGCCTGGTCGCCTTCCCGACGGAGACCGTCTACGGCCTGGGCGCGAACGCCCTGGACGCGCAAGCGGTGAAGAAGATCTTTGCCGCCAAAGGCCGGCCGGCAGACAACCCCTTGATTGTCCACGTAAGCGACAAGGATGCCGCCATGGCCTGCGGAGAATGGAACCAGCTGGCCGAACTGCTGGCCAACGCTTTCTGGCCGGGGCCGCTGACCCTGATCCTCAGGCGGAAAGAGAGAGTGCCTCAGGAAATCAGCGCGGGGCTGGATACGGTCGCCCTGCGCGCGCCAAGCCACCCGGCAGCCAGGGCGCTGCTTGAGGCCTGCGGTTTTCCCATCGCCGCCCCCAGCGCCAACCGCTCCGGGCGCCCCAGCCCGACCACAGCCGCGCACGTACTGGACGACCTGAACGGACTGGTTCCCCTTGTGCTGGACGGCGGAATGAGTGAGGTCGGCCTGGAATCGACGGTGGCCGACGTGACGGGAGACCAGCCGCTCATCCTGCGGCCAGGCGCGGTGACGCCGGAAATGATCGCGATGGTCGCCGGCGAGTGCCAGATCTCCGACAGCGTGATGCGCGCGGTGGGGGCGGACGAGCAAGCCCCGTCCCCCGGTATGCGGCACCGGCATTACGCTCCCAGGGCGAAAATGACGCTGGTGGAGGGCAGCCCGGAGCTTGTCTGCTCCCTGATCAGGAAACTGGCTGGAAAAAATGTGAAAACATGGGTGCTGGCGCCCGAAGACCGGGTAGAATGTTATCAGGGTCTGATTGTACAATCCCTAGGGAGCACCGCGAAAGAAGCGGCACACCGGCTCTTTTATCTGCTCAGGCAGGCAGACGGGGAAGAGGTTCAGCAGATCCTGTCAGAAACCCTGCCCAGGGATGGTCTGGGTCTCGCGGTCATGAACCGGCTGGCGCGCGCAGCCAGTTTTGACATCCTGGACGCGGATGCGTCGCGCGATTGATTTAACAGATTGGAAGGAAGAAAATGATGAAAAGACTGACGTCCCTGCTCCTGGCGGTCATGATGCTCACAGCCCTGCCCACTGCATTCGCGCAGGAGGAAAAGGAACTCAACCTCTTTACCTGGGCGAGCTACATTGACGACGCGACGGTCGCCAGGTTCTCAGAGGAAACCGGCATCAAGGTCAACTACACCAATTTTGCCAGCAACGAGGAAATGCTGCTGAAGATGAGCGCGGCGGGCAACGAGTTTGACGTCATCCTGGCCAGCGACTACGCGCTGAATATGCTGCGCAAGGAGGGCAGGCTGCAAAAGCTCGACAAGGCCCTGCTGCCCAATTACGTCAACCTGGACCCCGCCTTCCTCTCCCAGTATTACGACCCGGACAACGAGTACACCGTTCCCTACACCGCCGGCACCCCGCTGATCGTGTATGACCCGAGCCTGGTCGACATCGAAATCACCGGGTACGAGGACCTTTGGAACCCGGCGCTCAAGGACAGCGTGGTGGTCATGGACGACGCCCGCAACGTCATCGGGATCACGCTGAAAACGCTAGGCTACTCCTTCAACACCACCGATGACGCCCAGCTGGCGCAGGCCAGGGAAAAACTCATGGGCCTTCGTCCCAACATCCGTTCCTTCAATTACGACACGCCGCACAACGATCTGCTGTCCGGGGAAGTGAGCGTGGGCTATATGTTCACCCCCTTCGTCCTGCTGGCGATGGACGGCAATCCGGGCCTCAAGGTGATATATCCGAAGGAAGGCATGGGCTTTGGCATCGACTCCCTCGTCATCCCGGCGGACGCGCCGCATCCCGGCAACGCCCATATACTGCTCAATTTCCTGCTGGACAGCCAGGTCGCCGGCAACACCGCCGGCATGCAGTACTACCTCTCACCCGTCAAGACCGCCTACGAATTCATCCCTGAATACCTCAGGGACAACCCCGCCATCAAGATCCCGGCGGAAATCCTGGGCGAGACTGAGTTCATCATGGACGTGGGCGATTACGAGAGCAAATACCAGGAGATCTGGTCGGAGTTCAAACTGCAATAGGGAACAGCACCCGGAAAATTTGGTTTTCAGGAAGCGCTGCCGCTACTCCGGCGGCGCTTCCTTTTTATAAGCGGGAGCCAGAGCGCGGGACAGCGCCGCCAGAACGACCAGGAGGTGAGAGGCCCAGTAAAAACCGGCGCAGTGTTCTGTGCGCCGGTTGGTTTTAGGTTGATGTCAGCGGGGAAGGCCCGCCAGTTCGTAACTTGTTTGCTTTGGGCCCGGGGTCATTTCGCGTTCTTGACCTGGCCCCAGAAGGTATCGTACAGAACCTTGACGTCCTGGTTGTCATGGAAGAATTCGCAGTTGTCGATGGTTTCCCGGCTGGGGTTGAGGTTGGGATTTTCCATGTATTCCTCTCCCATCAGGGCGACCGCTGCCTGATTAGGGGAAGAGTACTCGATGTATTCGCAGTTAAGCTGGGCGATGTCAGGCCGGCAGAGGAAATCGATGAAGGCGTGCGCGTTGTCGACGTTCCGGGCGCTGGCGGGGATGACCATGCCGTCCACCCAGACGTTGCTGCCTTCCTTTGGCACGACGTAGGCCAGGTCAGGGTTGAGGTTGATGGCGTACTGCGCGTCGCCGGACCACACCAGCGCCAGGATGCCCTCTTTGGCGACCATCTTGTCCTTGGTCTCATCCACCTGGTAGGCCTTGACGATGCCCCTCCCCTTCTGGTCGATGAGCAGGTTGGCCGCGGCCTGGATCTCCATGGGGTCCTTGGAATTGACGGAATAGCCCAGGTATCGCAGCGCCACGCCCAGCGTGTCGCGGGGGGAGTCTATCATGAAGACCTCTCCCTTGTATTGCCCGTCAAACAGCGCGCCCCAGGAATCAACGGGCGCCGCCACGCGCGTCGTGTCGTAGAGGATGCCGACTGTGCCCCACATATAGGGGATGGAATACCGGTTCTCGGGGTCGTAATCAGGGCTGAGCAGCCAGTCCATGGTGTTCCCGGCGTTGGGCACCTTCCCAAAGTCAAGGGGCTGCAGAAGGTTTTCGGCGATCATCCGCTCGATGGCGTAGTCCGAGGGGAAGACGACGTCAAAGGCGCCGGGGCTGTTGCGCACATGCACCATCATGTCCTCGTTGAGGGTGAAGTTCATGTAGTTGACCTTGATGCCTGTCTCTTCCTCAAACATCCGGATGACATCCTCATTGATGTAATCCTCCCAGTTGAACACGTTGACCTCGTTTTCAGCAAGGGAAGCGGTGAGGGAGAGCGCCAGCAGCGCGGCAAGAAGCAGGGAGATGAGTTTTTTCATGATTTTCCTCCGTTTTTGGTTTCGTTGATATTGGACGCGCGGCGGTCAACCGCCAGCAGCAGGACCAGCAGGGCTACAAACATCAGCGCGGACAGGGCGTTCATCGTCGGCTTGATGCCCTTGCGCGCCTCGGAATAGATGAGCGTGGACAGGTTTTGAACCAGCGGGCTGGTGGTGAAATAGCTGATGGTAAAGTCGTCCAGCGACAGCGTGAAGGCGAGCAGCGCGCCGGTGATGACGCCGGGCATGACCGCGGGCAGGATGACGTGGCGCAGCGCGTAGCCGGGCGTCGCGCCCAGGTCCAGGGCAGCCTCGTAACTGTGGCGGTTCATCTGCTTGAGCTTGGGCATGACCGAGAGGATGACGTAGGGGATGTTGAAGGTGATATGCGCCAGGAGCATCGTGAAATACCCCCTGGGCACCCTGGTAAAGATGAACAGGAGCATCAGCGAGATGCCGGTGACGATGTCCGGCATTGTCATGGGGATGTTGGTCATGGTCATCATGACGGCCTGGGGGCGCCGCTGCATGGCGTGGATGCCGATGGCCGCCAGGGTGCCCAGGACCGTCGAGACGGCGGCAGCCAGCAGTGCGATGGTCACGGTGACGTACAGCGCTTTCATGATGGACGGGCTCCTGAACAGGTCCGCGTACCACCTGAGCGAAAATCCTTCCCATTTGGCCCGGCTGATGCCGGCGTTGAAGGATTGGAGGATCAGCACGATGATGGGCACGTACAGGAACAGCAGGATGAGGGCGAGGTATCCGCGTCTGATCAGCTTGCTCATATCATGCTCCCCCCTTCCCCCTCCGGGTCCACCTTGCGCAGCAGGCTCAGGCTCATCAGGATCAGCACCATCATGATCAGGCTCAGCGCGCTGCCCACGTTCCAGTTGTCCGCGGAGAGGAAGGTGCGTTCGATCAGGTCGCCGAACATCTCGGTGTTGCCGCCGCCCAGGACGCGGGGAATGAAGAAGGTGGTCACAGACGGCATGAACACCATGGTGATGCCCGATACCACGCCGGGCAGCGAGAGCGGCATGGTCACCCTCAGGAAGGTTTTAAAGGCGTTCGCGCCCAGGTCCATCGCCGCTTCGGACAGTTTCCGGTCCTGCTTGCTCAGGGCGTTGTAAATGGGGAAAACCATAAACGGCAGGTAGTTGTACACCATGCCCAGCAGCACCGCCTGGGAATTGTACATCAGCTGCGCCTTGGGCAGCCCGAGCGCCTGGAACAGGGTATTGATGAGCCCGTTGTCCTCCAGCAGGCTCATCCAGGCGATGGTGCGCAGAAGGAAGTTCATCCACATGGGAAGGATAAACAGGATCACCAGGGAACTGCCCAGCTTGAAATTCCGGTCCGCCATGAACAGCGCCGCGGGGTAGCCCAGCAGCAGGCAGGTCAGCGTGCAAAGGAAGGCCATCCAGAGGGAATAGATGAGGGTGTCCACGTTGACGTTGCCGCGGGCGCTGCCCAGCGCCGAGGGGTCGATGCCCATCTGGACGAGCTGCCTGTTCATCTCATAGTTGCTGTCCCAGAAGGTCTTGAAATTATCCAGTGTAAAACTGCCGGCACGGTCCGTGAAGGCATAGTAGCCGATCAGGAACAGGGGGATGAGCGTGAAGACCACGATCCATAGCCCGTAGGGATAGGCGAACAGCGTCCTCCGGATGCCGCGGTTGCGCCGGACGCTTGCTGCGACCAACCCGGCGAAACCGAGGAAGCCCAGCAGCATCAGCCAGACCGCCCAGGGCGGGAAGCCCGTCCCTGTCATACGGCCTCCCTCTCTCTTTCCTCATCCGTCGCCTCCGCCGTTTCACCTTCCGGCATCGGCCTCATAATGTGGATGTTGAATGGAATGACGTTCAGGCCGACGGTGGAACCTTCCGGCTGCATGACGGTGGAATGCACCTTGAAGCGCATCAGGGCCGACTCGATGACCATTTCATAATGCACGCCCTTGAACAGGACGCTGCGAACGATGCCGTTGAGCCGTCCTTCGTTTTCCCCCACGATCTGCAGGTCTTCCGGCCGGATGAGCACGTCCACCGGCGTGTCGCTGCCGAACCCTTTGTCCACGCAGGGGAAATCGGCGCCGCAGAAACGGACCAGCTCGTCACGGACCATGGTGCCCCTGATGATGTTGGACTCCCCGATGAAGTTGGCGACAAAGGCGCTCCTGGGCTCGTCATAGACGTCCTTCGGGGTGCCGATCTGCTGGATCAGCCCGTCCTTCATCACCACGATGATGTCGGACATCGTCAGCGCCTCTTCCTGGTCGTGGGTGACAAAAATAAAGGTGATGCCCAGCATCTTCTGCATCCGCTTCAGTTCCAGCTGCATCTCCTGGCGCAGTTTGAAATCCAGGGCGCCCAGCGGCTCGTCCAGCAGGAGGACCTCCGGCTCGTTGATGAGCGCGCGGGCGATGGCGATGCGCTGCTGCTGTCCTCCGGACAGGCTCTCCACGCTGCGGGCGCCGTATTCGCGCAGGTTGACCAGGTCCAGCATCTTTTCGACCCTGTCCTTGATCTCCTCTTTGGGCCGCTTGGCGACCTTGAGGCCAAAGGCGATGTTCTCGTACACGTTCAGGTGCGGGAATAGCGCGTATTTCTGGAAGACGGTGTTCACGCGCCGCTTGTAGGGCGGCAGCTGGGTGATGTCCTCCCCGTCAAAAATCACGCGCCCCGTGGTGGGCGTCTCAAAGCCGCCGATGATGCGCAGGGTGGTGGTCTTTCCGCAGCCGGAGGGCCCCAGCAGGGTGAGAAACTCGTTCTTTCTGATATAGAGGTTGATATCCGAAAGAACGGTGACCCCGTCATACTCCTTGGACACGTTCTCCAGGTTGATCAGCCTTGGCCTGTCTTGCATGGTTACCTCCGGTGCGGGCGAAATGCTCAAAAAGTAGGCGGGGTCGAGGTCCACAGGAAAACAGACTCCCGCTTCCCCGTGTTTTCAATAAAGTGGGGGGCGTCCGGGTGAAGACAGAAACTTTCTCCTTTGGACACATGGTAACGCGCCCGGCCGGCGTGGAGGAGGATGGCCCCCGACAGGACGTATCCCACTTCCTCACCCTCATGCGCGGGGAACTCCGCGGTGCGCCCTCCCGGCCCCAGGGTGACCAGCATCGGTTCCATTCTGTTCTTCTGCGCGCTGGGGATGAGCCAGACGATACGGCCCTTCAGCAGGTCCGGGTCTTCCTTTTCGAACATGTCGTCCTTCCCGAAGACCACCTTTTCAGGCACATTCTCGCTGAAAAACTGCTTCAGGGTCGTTCCCAGGCACTCGATCATGTCGGTGAGGGTGGCGATGGACGGGGAGGTCAGGTTGTTTTCGACCTGAGAAATGAAGCCCTTGCTCAATTCGCACCGGTCAGCAAGGTCTTCCTGGGTCAGGTTTCTTGCCAGCCTCAGGCTGCGCAGGGTCCCGCCGATGTCCATGACGCCCTCCCGCCCCTTTGTTTAGCATTGCTAAACACAAAGGCAGGCATCATTAAACCACCCGGCGGGTGAACTGTCAATACGCCTGAGCAAATCCGCAGTCCGTTTCACGAAACCAGCCCCCCGGGCAGAGCGCATTTTGGCCAGGTTTTCACAGATTATTCCAATAAAAAGCCTGCCGGTCGGCAGGCTGCGGAAACCAGGGCGGACTCAATACAGGAAAGGCAAACGACAGCCCGGTCTATTTTGCGACCGCCGCCGGGCCCATCATCTGACCCCAGGTAAACGGGCCGACGATGCCGTCAACTTTCAGGGCGTTCTGAACTTGAAAATCACGTACGGACAGGTAGGTAGCGTAGCCGAATTTGCCGTCGACAGGCAATTCATAATATCCCAGATTGGTCAGCCTGGTTTGAACCTGCGTGACCAGGGCGCCCTCGTCGCCGTATGCCACCCGTAAAACTTCGGGTTCCGGCGGGACTATGGGTTTTGGCAACGCCGCAGGGCCAAACAATTTATCCCACGTCAGCGGACCGACAATCCCATCGGCTGTCAATCCATTCAGTCCTTGAAATTCCTTGACAGCCAGGAAGGTGGAGAATCCAAATTTCGCGTCAACCGGTCCGCTGTAGTAGTTGAGGTTGCGCAGAAGGCCCTGTATGAGGCTGACTGCAGGGCCTGCGCTCCCGTAGGCAACCCGCAGGTGCCAGCCAGAGCCGCCTGCTGCGCCGTTGTTGTCAAGCGCACCGTCACTGTACAGCCGAGCGATGGTTACTTCCCCGATGACACCGTCTGCCGTCAACCCATTGGCCGCCTGAAACCCTTTGACCGCAAGAAATGTCGAGTAGCCGAATTTCCCATCCGCCTCCCCC
>CAZJCB010000086.1:0-9068 GCA_964544245.1 uncultured Christensenella sp. | reverse complement strand
ATGGCGGGGTTCGCGCCGTTCGCATCCACGATGACCAGATCGGAAGAGCGCCGCGTAGGGAAGGAGTGTGGACCGGGCTTGCCGAGGTCCGGGGTCACAACGGTCTGCCCGGGCAGCAGCAGGCGCTGTTCGCTGGCGAGCTCCTGTCCGTTCTGGTCAAGGTAGCGGATGGTCACGGCGGCCGGCTGGATGGCCAGCTGGTAGGTGAAGGTCACCTCCGCCGGGTTCGCGCCGTTCGCATCTACGATGACCTGGTACTCGCCCGGCCCTGTCAACTGATAATCTCCGGGCACACGGCCGGCATCAGGCGCGACAACGCTCACCCCGGGCTGCAGTTCCCGCTGCTCCCGGGTGATCTCCTGGCCGTTCCCGTCCACATAGCGGACGGTGACGGCGGCGGGCAGGACAACCGCCTCCGGCGGGTCCGGCATTTCCTTTTTCAGGCTGATGAAGAGGCGGTATGTCGCCAGTGTCTCGCCGTTTGGCCCCAGGCCCAGCAGTTGGATGAAGGGCCCTGCGAGGGAGCGGTCCGCGTCATAGGCATAGAAGGGACTGGCGGGCAGGCTTGCCGTATAGGGCGCACCATTGAGGAGGAAGCCGCCCGGGTACGTCCCGAAGTTGTCCGTCACGGTGATGGACGAGGCAGGGTCATTCTGGGCGTGCTGGTTGACAAAGAGCCACCAGGCATCCTCATACCCCGGGTAGCCCGCCGGGACCGCGGTCAGGAACTCGGGCGTCCCGTTGGGATGGGTGTAGTTGAGGGTGATGGTGACGGGCTGGTCTGCCAGCTGCGCCAGCGCCAGGCTGCCGGGCAGCAGCAGGAGCAGCGCCATCGCAAGGGCCGCGGCGCGCCGGATGGGATTGGAAGGGAGAATCTTCATAGACCTGGCCTCCTCTGTGCTCTTTGCACGATGTTACAATTTTATTACAAATTCGTTGCCGTGTCAATCGCGGCCGACCATACAACGCGACCCGGGCGTGCTTTCTTCCCTTATCCCGCCTGATATGTTATAATTCCATCGGCCCGGCTTGTCCGGAGCACCGCGGACTGCCCGCGTAAAGAGGAGTGGTATACATTTGAGCACATCGCGGTTCGCGGTCTTCGTCGACCTGGAGAACGCAGGCGGCAAGGCGGAAACCCTGAACAACATCCTGGAAAAGGTCAAGATCCGGGGCGATATCCTGATGGGCAAGGTGTACGGGTACACCGATAAGTACAGCGGGCTGAAGGAACTCCTGCTGTCCAACACCTTCACCGTCGTCCCGTCGCTGCGCTTCGGCGTCGCCCAGAAGAACAACGCGGACATCCTCCTGGTGCTGGACGCGATGGAAGTGGCCTACACCAACAACCTCATCGACAGTTTTTGCATTGTGTCCGGTGACAGTGATTATACCCCCCTGGTCGGCAAGCTGAAGTCCATGGGCAAGTTTGTCCTGGGCATCTCGCGCTCCGAGGCGGCCAGCACCATTTTTATCAACGCCTGCAACGAGTTCCAGTTCCTGGAATCCGTCAGCGTCCGCCGCGCGCCCCAGAAGGCCAAGAAGCAGGCGGACAACGGCAGCGGCGACGAAGCGGAGCTGCTCAAGCAGATCGAGAGCATCCTGGACGACCACAACGACGACGAGGTGTTCGCCAGCGAGTTGAAGGGCATCCTCCTGCGCCTGCGGCCTGACTTCAACGAGCGCAACTACGGCGCCAGCACCTTTTATAAGCTCCTCTCCAAGCTCTCCCAGCAATACGGCGTCATCAGGGTGCGTTCGGACAACTACAACGTCATGGTGTCCCTGGCGTCGGAGGACGCTTCCCCGGACAGCAAGCCCGGTCCCCAGCTGACGCCGGAAAACTGGGTGGAAGCTTTCCGCGACCAGCTCAAGCACTACAGGGACGACGGCTTTGAGCGCATCAACCCCAGCATCCTCAAGGCCGATATCCAGAGCATCTACCCCGGCTTCCAGGAGAAGACCGTGGGCTTCAAGCGCTTTTCCGACCTGCTCAAGGCGCTTGAAAAGGAAAAGGTGCTGTCCCTGGAGATGGACCAGCAGCGCAACATGCTCATCAAGATGCTGTAGGGAGGGGCCCATGCGTCCGGTCTATTCCGTCGTCGTCCCCTGCTACAACGAAGAGGCCTGCATCGGGGAGACCCACCGCCGCCTCAACGCCGTGCTGCGCGGGATGGGGGAAACATATGAGGTCCTCTATGTGGACGACGGCAGCCGGGACAGGACGCCCGCCCTGCTGGACGAACTGGCCCGGGGGGACCCCGCGGTCCGCGTCGTCCATTTCGCGCGCAACGCCGGCCACCAGCTGGCCGTGTCCGCCGGGCTGGATTACGCCTCCGGCAGCGCCGTGGTCATCATCGACGCTGACCTGCAGGACCCGCCGGAGTTGATCCC
This sequence comes from uncultured Christensenella sp., assembly GCA_964544245.1. Classification (GTDB taxonomy): domain Bacteria; phylum Bacillota; class Clostridia; order Christensenellales; family Aristaeellaceae; genus UBA6115. Next base: position 6,674 of record CAZJCB010000086.1, on the reverse strand, counting down.
CGAAATGGCCAGGATGTGGAAAGCCGGCGCCGAGGTGGTTTACGGCAAGCGGAGAAGCCGCGAGGGCGAGACCTGGCTGAAAAAGACGACCGCCAGCGCGTATTACCGCCTGCTCAGGAAGCTCGCCGGGGACGCCTTCCCGGAGGATTCCGGCGACTTCAGGCTCGCGGACCGCAAGGTGGTCGACGTGGTCAGGAACATGCCGGAGCACGCGCGCTACCTGCGGGGGATGTTTGCCTGGGCGGGGTTCAGGCAGGAACCGATGCTCTACGACCGCGATAAGCGCTTTGCCGGGGAGACGCATTACCCCCTGAGGAAGATGCTGAAGCTGGCCGCCCACGGGGTGCTGAGCTTTTCTGAAAAGCCCCTGCTCTGGACGCTGTGGCTGGGCATGCTCTGGCTGTTCTCTGCCGCCGCCCTGCTGTCGGCGCTCGTCATCCTGGCCATCCTGGGCAGGAGCGTCGCGGGCCTGGTGCTGCCCCTGCTCATCCTGCTTTCCACCGGCAGCGTGCTCTGCGCCCTGGGCATACTGGGCGCCTACCTGGCGCGGGTGTATGAGGAGGCCCGGGGCAGGCCGCTGTATGTGGTGGCAGGAACGGCGGGCTTCGGCCCCGCCGCCCCCGAACTGCCCCACGGCGCGCGCCGGAAATCGTGAGGCGCGTTGCGTCTCCATTTTTATCATCAGGACGCCCGGGAAGGGACGGGCCGCGCTTCCCGCGGCTTGATCCCCCGGGCGGCGCTGGCTGAGGAGGTACCATGGGCGAAAAGCTGAACCTGAGCCCCGCGGAGGCGCTCTACCTGGCTTACCGGATGGAGGCGCGCGCCGTGTCCCTGTATGACCGCGCGAAAATGGTGTTCGGCGGTTTCGGGCTGGAAGGCCTGCTGGACGACCTGATGAGGGAAGAACAGGCCCACCTCAGGGATTTCATGCGCCTGTTGAAGGAAGAGGAGCCCGTAGCGCCGGAGCGCGCCATGCTCCTGGACGCGGCGGCCGGGGACCTGCTCTACCAGGGCGGGCTGACGGGCGCTGTGCGGGAGGGCGCTTTTGACTCGCCGGGTTCCCTGCTGCGCTGGGCGGCGGACGAGGAAGAGCTGGCCGTGAAGCGGTACAGGGACTTTGCCGGGCAGGCCGGGGGCGCCGCGCGGGAGACTTTCCTGTTCATCGCCGGGCAGGAGGAGACCCACCTGCAGCGGCTGAACGCGCAGGCCGCGCTCCTGCGCGCGGAAAAAGATGCCTGAGGGCCAGGCGCTGCTCTCCCTGCGCGGGCTGCGCAAAGTCTTTGACACCCAGGAGGCCTTGAACGGCCTGGACCTGGACGTGGTCCAGGGCGAGTTCCTCACCCTGCTGGGCCCCTCGGGCTGCGGCAAGACCACCACCCTGCGCATCATCGCGGGGCTGGAGATGCCCACCGCCGGCGCGGTGTTCCTGGACGGGGCGGACATCACCAATCTCGCGCCCGAGAAGCGCGCGGTCAACACGGTGTTCCAGAACTACGCCCTTTTCCCGCACATGAATGTTTGGAAAAACATCGCCTACGGCCTGCGGATGCGCGGCGCGGACAGGGATGAAACCGCCCGTAAAGTCAATGAGATGCTGGAGCTGGTGCAGCTGCAGGGCTATGAGAAGCGCATGCCCGGCCAGCTCTCCGGCGGCCAGCGCCAGCGCGTGGCCATCGCCCGTTCCCTCATCCTCTCCCCGCGCCTGCTGCTGCTGGACGAGCCCCTGGGCGCGCTGGACCTGCAGCTGCGCCGCCAGATGCAGGGCGAGCTCAAGCGCATGCAGCAGAAGCTGGGCATCACTTTCATCTACATCACCCATGACCAGGAAGAGGCGCTGACGATGTCCGACCGCATCGCGCTCATGTGCGGCGGCCGCTTTGTGCAGGTCGACAGCCCCAGGGAGCTCTATGAGCACCCGAAAACCGCCTTTGCCGCCAGCTTCATCGGCGAAACCAACCTGATCGCCGGGCGCGCGCAGGCCGTCAAGGAGGGCGAGGTCCTTCTGGACGTCGCCGGCTTTACGCTGCCCTGCCCGGCCGACGACTGGATCACCCCGGGGGAGGAACTGCTGCTCTGCGTGCGCGCCGAACGGCTCCACCTCTGTACGGAGCCCCTCAACACCCCCTGCCGGGTGATGGGGGAGCTGACGGAGAGCCATTACGCCGGGGGCGAGCGCACCAGCGTCGTCCGCCTGCCCGACGGGCAGACTCTCCGCGCCCGTCACAGCACGGAGCACGACGCCGGGCTCGTGCCCGGGACCCGCGTTTACTGCTGGTGGGACCAGGCGTCCGGCGTGCTGGTGCGGGACGACCGGGAGGAGAAATAATGGCCGCGCGGGGGCAAAAGGGCGGCGTCGCGTCAGGGCGCGAGGCACTGGCTCTGCCGATGGCCGTTTACGCCGCGCTGTTTGTCGGTCTCAGCCTGCTGTACATCATCGGGCTGAGTTTCCTGACCCGCGGGGACGGTTTTTCCGCCGCGGCGCCGGTGACCGCGGGCAATTACCTGCGGATTTTCAGCCCGCTGTACCTGCGCTCCCTGCTGCTCTCCCTGCGCCTGGCCGCGCTGACGGCCGTTTTCTGCCTGTTCATCGGCTACCCCTTCGCCTATTTCATGGCGAAAGCCAGGCCCGGGGCGCGCGCCTGGATCCTGATGCTGCTTATCGTGCCCTTCTGGACCAACGCGCTCATCCGCATCTACGGCTGGAAGATCCTCTTCTCGGCCTCCGGACCGGTCAACTCCGCCCTCCTGGGCGTGGGGCTCATCAGCCGGCCGCTCAAGCTGCTCTATACCGATTTCGCCGTGCTGGTCGGTATGATCTACGCCATGATCCCTTTCATGGTGCTGCCGGTCTATTCCAGCGTGGAGCGCATGGACTGGGCGATGGTGGAGGCCTCCCGCGACCTGGGCGCCTCGCCCCTGAAGGCCTTCCTCACCGTCACCGTGCCCATGACCCTGCCGGGCGTGCTGGCGGGCCTGGTTCTCACCTTCATCCCCTCCATCGGGCTCTTTTTCCTCAGCGACCTGCTGGGCGGCTCCAACACCATGCTCTGGGGCAACATGGTGCACAACGAACTGCTCAAAAGCCGCGACCTGCCCTTCGCCGCCGCGCTCAGCGTCGTCCTGCTCTCCCTCACCGGCCTGGTCATCCTCATTTACCGCCGCATGGGCGGCAAGGCGGAGACGATGGTGTTCTGAGGCTTGACAGCCTGTTCATATCAACAGCCCGGCGGGTTCGCCGGGCTTGTTACAGGTCATCAAGACTGCATAGGGAAACGGAACGATTGCCCGAGGTTCCCGCTCAGTCCATGAGCTTTACCAGCTCGATGACCCGCTGCAGGTACTCCGGGTCATCAAAGGAGAAAGCCTCCAGCCCGCTCAGCCCGGTGCTGTAGGAGACCGGACAGTTGATGTAGAGCAGCACGCGGGGGTCGCTGTCCAGCCAGGTGGCCACGCCGTAGGGGATGCCGAATTCCAGTTTGACGTCCTGCAGCTCCAGGGGGTCGACGGTCCGGACGCTGCGGATGTCGGGGAAGAAGGTGAAGAATTCGTCCTCTTCATCCAGCCGGACACCGTTGGTCAGGTAATAGTTCACGATCGCCAGGCCCGAGGCGACCCGGACCCTGGCTTCGCCCACAACCTGGCGGGAGCTGCCGATCAGCGGGAAGCGGTATTCGGCGTCCACGCTCAGGTCCATGGGGGTAAACATGTACCATCTGTCCGTCAGGTCGCGGCGGAAGCTCAGGAACAGCGGGCCCTCGCTGGTCAGGTACTGGCCGCCGGATTCTGGATTGTGAGTGGCGGGAGGAGGTTCAGTGCCTCGGTCCGGTTCCGGGGTGATGACATACTGACGATCCGGCCCCCGCGAATCGTCATCGCCTTCATCGTGGGGAGGGCGCCCCCAGTCTCCGTCAGAGGAATCGGGACTGCCGTCATCATTTGGGGGAACTCCCCCCTCCTCATCAGGAACACCGCCAGGATCTTCCTCACCGCCATCATTGTCATCCGCGTCCGGCGAATCGTCGGTTACTGGAGGATCCGTCACGCTTTCATGTACATCCCATGATGAATCGTCGGGGATGACCGGCTTGGGGGTTGCCGTCACATGAAACGGCACCGCCTCAAAGAGGAGGCTGGGAATGACCGGCGGATCAGTCACCGGGAAGAATTCGTCAGCTGATAAAGGAGCCTCTCCTCCCGCGTCGGGGAAAACCGGTTTGGGGGTGGGCGTCGCAATGCGTGTGGATAGCTCCTTCGCTCTGGCGATATCCTGGGCGAAGGGCAGGAAGACCCCCGCCGGTCCGGGCAAGGCGCCAAGCGCGAGTGAGAGTACAGACACAGCGGCCAGCGCCGCCAGAAGCCTTTTCATGTTCGCCTCCTGTTTCAATCATTTCCGCGGATGTGTGCGCCTGGCCAGGGGCCGGGGGACGCGTTCTTCCCTGGCAAGTGGCGTCACCGTCTTTCTGCAGCATGTTTTTTCTGCTCAGAAATTTCTGCAGCGCCTGCAGTTAGGCAGCCCAGAACTCTGGGAGCATGAACGAATGCCTGCTGATGTGGGTTCAATCCATCAGGGGCAGCAGCGCCATCATCCGGCTGAGGTAGCCCGGGTCCTGGAGGGAGAAGGGCGTGAGCCCCGGCAGGTCGCTCCTGTAGCTGACCGGGCAGTTGATATAGAGCAGCACGTTGGGGTCGCTCTTCAGCCATTTCGCCACGCTGTAGGGCTGGCCGAACTTCAGTTTGACGCTCTGCAGTTTGGACGTCTTGAGGGATTTGGGGCTGTCGATGTCCCGGAAGAAAGTGAAGAACTCGTCTCTCGCTTTCAGTTTCACGCCGTTCACCAGCAGGTAGGTGACGGTCGTCATGCCGTTTTGCACCACCACTTTGGCCTCTCCCACCACCTGGCTCGTGTCCCCGATGAGGGGGATATGGTACTCGCCGTCCAGGGATAGGTCCATGGGGGTGAACATGTAGAGGCGCGACGTCAGTTCCTGCCGGAAACTGAGGAACAGGGGCCCCTCGCTGGTCATGAAGTGCCCGTAGGCGGTTTTCCGGCCGTCGGGCGGGCTGTTGGCCGGCGGATCGTTGATCTGTTGGTTCTCGTTGGCAGGCGGATCGGTGGCCTGGTGGTTCTCGTTGGACGGCGGGCTGGTGACAGGGGGATTGGTCACCGGCGGATTGGTCACCGGCGGATTGGTCACGGGGGGGTTGGTGACGGGAATGCTGGTGACGGGAGGCGCTGTCGGCGGGTCTGTAACAGGCGGATCGGATGAGGTCGAAAGTGGCGGCTGGTAATTGTAGATGCCGCCAATATCAATAGGACCGATGTCGACATCCGGTTTGTCTGTTACAGTAAAGTCCGGCGGCTTGATCGCTTCGCCTGGGTTCGACGGCGTATCTCCAGGTCTTCCGACGGCAGCCCTGGCTCCCAAAAGAAGTACAGGTAATCCTCCGGGCCCCGCAAGGATGCCAAGCGCCAGCGAAAGCAGGGCGGCGGCCAGCAGCACCGCCAGGATCTTCCTCATAGGTTTTCCTCCAATCATCCTTGTCCTCGCAAAGGGCTCCGCACTTTCGCCGGAGCCCTGAGGACACGCAAGCCTTCTTCGCGGCAGGGCAAACACAGCGCGCCCGGCAAGCGGAAATGGGTCCTGAGTCTTTTGATCAATCCATCAGGGGCAGCAGCGCCATCATCCGGCTGAGGTAGCCCGGGTCCTGGAAGGAAAAGGGCGTGAGCCCCGACAGGCTGCTCTTGTAGCTGACCGGGCAGTTGATGTAGAGCAGCACGTTGGGGTCGCTGTCCAGCCACTTGGCCACGCTGTAGGGCATGCCGAACTTCAGCTTGACGCTCTGCAGTTTGGAGGGTTTGAGGGATGCGGGGCTGTCGATGTCGCGGAAGAAAGTGAAGAATTCGTCCTTCTCGTTCAGCTTTACGCCGTTCACCAGCAGGTAGGTGACGATCGTCATGCCGCTTTGCACCACCACCTTGGCCTCGCCCACCACCTGGCTCGTGTCCCCGATGAGGGGGAAATGGTACTCGCCGTCCAGGGAGAGGTCCATGGGGGTGAACATGTAGAGCTGCTCCGTCAGGTCCTGCCGGAAACTCAGGAACAGCGGCCCCTCGCTGGTCATGTACTGCCCGCTGCCTGATTTCTGATCATCGGGCGGGTTGGTGGCCGGCGGATTCGTGGCCTGGTGGTTCTCGTTGGATGGCGGGTTGGTGACAGGGGGATTGGTGACAGGGGGATTGGTGACAGGAGGGTTCGTCACAGGGGGATTGGTGACCGGCGGGTTGGTAACCGGCGGAGCTGTTGGAGGTTCGGTGATGGGCGGCGCTGTTGGCGGGTCAGTCGGAGGGGCAGTTGGAGGATCATCATCGGTATCCAGAATATCAAAGATATTCGGATTGATTGGGCCAAGCTCATAGATTGGCTCAGGTTTAACTGGTAAAGTGAAATCTCCCGGCTTGGGGAAATCATTTGGCATCTGCAGCGAATCTCCGGGTTTACCGATGTCTGCCCTGGCTCCGGAAACGGGCGCGGGCCATCCTCCGGGCCCCACAAGGATGCCCAGCGCCATCGAAAGCAGCGCCAGGACCGCCAGAGTTTTTGTAAGCCTTTTCATAAACTGCCTCCTTTTGTGATTTGTTTGGCGGAACGACCGCCGGGATGCCGGCCGGCACA
>CAZJCB010000085.1:0-9182 GCA_964544245.1 uncultured Christensenella sp. | reverse complement strand
TATCCCCCGCAGGCCTTCGCGGGGGAGGGGCATGTTGTCCGTGCCTGGCTACCGAGAAAGGATGATATATTTGCCCGGCGGAACCTGGCCCTGAACCCGGCGGACCAGCGGGGAGCGGCCCAGGCGTATCCGCACGCCAGCGCGAATGTGGAAACCCGGGATGAATCGGTGTTCGCGGCGCGCAATGTGATTGACGGCTGCACGATCAACCATCTCCACGGCGGCTGGCCCTTCCAGTCATGGGGCATCGGCACGCGGGCGGACGCCTGGCTGAAAGTGGAATTCGGGCGCTGGGTCCTGGTTGACGGGATGGCGCTTGTTCTCCGCGCGGACTTCCCGCACGATGCCCACTGGGTCAGCGGCACCCTCGTCCTGTCGGACGGCGGCGTGACCGGTTTTCAGCTTCAAAAGACAGCGGAGCCTCAGTTCATTTCCCTGGGTTCCCGCCGCGTCACCTGGATGCGGCTGGAGCAGTTGGTCAAGTCGGACGACCCCTCCATCTATCCGTCGCTGACCGAGTGGGCGGTCTATGGCAGCGACCCGGCCTGAAAACTTGGTATTCCTGAAATAACGCTCAATAAGCATTCTTTTGAAGTCACTGCCGGGCTTCTTGCGCCCTTGCATGCCTGCGCCTGCTGTGCTATACTTCTCCGGCATTACACACGGGGGTGGACTGTCCGCTTGTGCCCAAAAGGCGGCCGGACAGGCTGAAACCCCCGGAGGCAACAACAAGGAGGAAGACCCATGGCAGTCATCTCTATGAAAAGCCTGCTGGAAGCAGGCGTGCACTTTGGCCACCAAACCCGGCGCTGGAACCCCAAAATGGCGCCCTACATCTTCACCGAGCGCAACGGCATCTACATCATCGACCTGCAGAAGACCGTGCGTAAAATCGAAGAAGCGTACATGTTTGTGCGCAACCTGTCCATGGAGGGCAAATCCATCCTGTTCGTCGGCACCAAGAAGCAGGCGCAGGAATCCATCGAGTTTGAGGCCAAACGCTGCAACATGTTCTATGTCAACCGGCGCTGGCTGGGTGGCATGCTGACCAACTACCGCACCATCCGCCTGCGCATCGACCGCCTGAACGAGATCGACAAGATGGAAGCCACCGGCCAGTTTGACCTGCTGCCCAAGAAGGAAGTCATCAAGCTGATGCATGAGCGCGACAAACTCAACGCCAACCTGGGCGGCATCCGTACCATGAAAGGGCTGCCGGGCGCGATTTTTATCGTTGACCCGCAGAAAGAGGCCATCGCCATCGCGGAAGCCCGGACGCTGCACATTCCCATCGTCGCCATCGTCGACACCAACTGCGACCCGGACCTGGTGGACTACGTTATCCCCGGTAACGACGACGCCATCCGCGCTGTCAAGCTGATTTCCGGCAAGATGGCCGACGCCGTGCTGGAGGGCAAGCAGGGGACCCAGGACAGCGAAGGGGACGAATCGCAGGACGACTTGGACGAGGATGCCTGAGCGCATACCCGAAACTTGTAAGGAGTGAAACCAATGGATATTACGGCAGCAATGGTGAAAGAGCTGCGTGAGCGCACGCAGGCAGGCATGATGGACTGCAAGAAGGCGCTGGTGGAGTGCAATGGCGAGATGGACAAGGCCATCGAGTTCCTTCGTGAAAAGGGCCTGGCCGCCAACGCTAAGAAGGCAGGCCGCATCGCCGCCGAGGGCATGGTCGACAGCTACATCCATATGGGCGGAAAGATCGGCGTGCTGCTGGAGGTCAACTGCGAGACTGATTTTGTGGCCAACACGGACGCCTTCAAAGCCCTCTGCCACGACCTGGCGCTGCAGATCGCGGCCAGCAATCCGCTCTTTGTCTCCAAGGATGAAGTGCCCTCCGAGAACCTCGCCAAAGAGCGCGAAATCCTCCGCGCCCAGGCGCTCAACGAAGGCAAGCCCGAGAAGATCGTCGACCGCATGGTCGAAGGCCGGATAGAGAAATATTACAAGGAAGTCTGCCTGTTGGAGCAGCCCTTTGTCAAGAACCCCGACATCACCGTGCAGGCGCTTGTCAACGAAACAGCGCTGGCGAGCGGGGAAAAGATCTCCGTGCGCCGCTTCACCCGCTACGAGCGGGGCGAGGGCATTCAGAAAAAGGTCGCCGACCTGGCCAACGAAGTCGAGGCCATGACCAGGCAGGGCTGACAGGGCCGCGATGAGGGAAATTCACCGGGGCGGCGCGTCGCGCCGCCCTTTTTCAAAAAGCAGCGATGGGAGGGCGTCTGATGCGCTACCGCAGGATCATGCTCAAACTCTCTGGAGAAGCCCTTGGCGAAAACGGATGGCTGTTTGACCATGATAAAATCATGGAGGTGGCGGCTGTCATCAAGCAGGTCACTGACACAGGGACGCAGGTGGGCGTCGTCATCGGGGGCGGAAACCTCTGGCGCGGCCGCCGCGGCGCTTCCGCTGGTATGGATGCCGTCCGCGCGGATCAGATGGGCATGCTGGGCACCCTGATGAACTGCCTGGTCATGCAGGACGCGCTGCAGCAATGCGGGCAGAAAGCGCAGGTATTCTCCGCACTGCACCTGCCGGACGTCTGCTCAAACTACCGCCGGGACCTGGCGGATGAGGCGCTCAGCCAAGACGGCGTCGCGCTCTTCGGAGGGGGGCTGGGCAGCCCTTTCTTTACCACCGATACCGCGGTCGCCCTGCGGGCGCTTGAACTTCAGGCGGACGTGCTGCTCCTGGCCAAGAACGTGGATGGCGTGTACACCGCCGACCCGCGCGAGGACCCGGGCGCACAGCTCATCCGCGACATCAGTTACATGGACGCCATCAAGCGGGGGCTGAAGGTGATGGACATGGCGGCCTTTATCATGTGCGCGGAGCAAGGGCTGCCCCAGGTGCGCGTGTTCGGCCTGGAAAGTCCGACCAACATCAAGCGCGTGCTGGACGGCGAAGCGCTCGGCACGACGCTTCACCCCTAAGGGGAAAACGGGATGAAAAGGCTCCGGCGGCTGGTCTGGTTCATCGCGGGCAGGCTGATCATCATTACCTGTGTGCTGGGCCTGATGACCATCGCTTTCTATTTCTCCATGAACGCCGCCAATATCTTTGTCATCCTCAAGGACGGCATGGCCCAGCGCGCGCTGACGGTCATGACCAACAGCGGCGGGGAGGAGCTGTACAAGTATTTTTCCGCCGCCTACCTGCCCCTGGACAAGCGGCTGGCTACCATCAAGGACGGCACCAATCCCTACGACCGCTACCAGGTGACCGGCATCGACCACCGCCTGAGGATGGAATGGATGTGGTCCTGGCCCTGGGAAGACACCGCCCGCGCCACCATCACCGAACAGGTGCCGGCAATCGACGGGCGCATCCAGTCACAGTACCGCGGGGTCACCCCTGAAGAGAACTGGTCGCCTCCGCGCTGGCCGTCCGCGCGCTACGATGTCATCCTGCTCAGGGAAAACGGCCAGTGGCACATCCGCGAACTTCGAAACGAAAGGGCATACACCCCCTGAACCTGATGAGCGAATATGCGGAAAAGAGGTTGGTCCTGGCGCCGATGGCCGGCATCACGGACTGGCCTTTTCGCTTGATATGCCGGCGCATGGGCGCGGACGATCTCTTCAGCGAGATGATCAGCGCCATGGGCCTGCTCCAGGCTCCCAAGGGAAGCAAAGCCTATGCCCGTCTGCTCTCCCACCATCAGGAGGAAACCGGGCTGTACGCCCAGTTGTTCGGCCGCGACCCGGGCATGATGGCTCAGGCCGCGGCGATCCTGTCCAGCCTTGATTATTATGAGGGCATCGATTTGAACTTTGGCTGCCCCGCCCCGAAGGTCACCTCCTCGGGCAGCGGCAGCGCCCTGATGAAAGACCTGCCACTGGCAGGAAGGGTCATCCGCGCCGTCCGCGCCGCGACAGGGAATCGCCTGTCCGCCAAGATCCGCATAGGCTGGGACAGGAACAGCGTCAACGCGGCGGACTTCGCCAGGCTCTGCGAGGCGGAAGGCGTTGAATTGATCACTGTGCACGGCCGCACTCGTGAACAGCAGTATGCCGGGAAAGCGGACTGGGACGCCATCGCGCAGGTCAAGCGCGCGGTCAGCATCCCTGTTGTTGCCAACGGCGACGTCTTTTCCGCTCAGGATGCGCAGGATATCCTGCGGGTGACGGGCGCGGATGGCATAGCCCTTGGCCGGGGCGCGCTGGGAAATCCCTGGCTTTTCACCCAGATCAAGGCCGTGTTCTCCGGGGAGGCGCCCCGGATGCCCGGGCCTGAAGAGAAACTCGAAACAGCGCTCACCCATCTGAGATTCATGATTGAACTCAACGGGGAGGCCTGGGCGCTGATTGAGATGCGCAAACACTTCGCCTGGTACCTGAAGGGCATGAAAGGCGCCGCGGCCGCCCGTGCTGACATCAACAGTTGCGGAAGCCTCGAAAGGCTCCTGTCGATCCTCAAGGACCACTTTGCGGCCGGGATTCATTGACAAGCGCGGAACGCGCTCTTACAATCATACAGTAAAAATCTGATTGAATGCCCCGGCGAAGCCGGAGGTGGCATTGGAGGACAAATGGAGTACCAAATCGAGGTCGCCGGCCTGACCCGGCATCTTCCCCTGTGCGCGGTAAACGAGGAGCTCTACATCGGCGCTTTTGTCATCTTCGGGGATGTGGAGCTTACCATCGCCTGCGCGAGGGACCTGCTCAAAATCGCGCCGGAGCACGACATCCTCATCACGGCGGAGTCCAAGGGAATCCCGCTGGTGTATGAGATGGCGCGCCAGAACCGCGAGAACCGCTACCTCATCGCTCGAAAGGCGCCCAAGCTGTACATGCGCAACGTGTTTTCCACCGAGGTAACTTCCATCACCACCGTCAACCGCCAAATGCTGTTCATTGACCAGAATGACGCTGATTTCATGCGCGGCAAGCGGGTGCTTATTGTGGACGACGTCATCTCGACCGGTGAGAGCCTCAAGGCGGTGGAAAAGCTGGTCCACGAGGCCGGCGGCACCGTGGTGGGCAAGATGGCGGTTCTGGCGGAAGGCGCGGCCATGCACCGCAAGGACATCCTCTTCCTGCAGACCTTGCCCGTTTTCAATTCAGACGGCAGTGTCAAAGGCGAATAGACCGCTGAAGGGGAGTATGATGCAGGACATCCTGGTCGTCGTGGACATGCAGAATGATTTCATCTCCGGCCCGCTGGGCACGCCCGAGGCGCGTGCCATCCTGCCCGGGGTAGTTGAAAAGGCGAGGTTCTTTTCAGGGTTGGTACTGTACACGCGCGACACCCATGAAGCCGATTACCTGAGGACTCAGGAAGGCGGCCTGCTGCCGGTACCCCATTGCGTCAGGGGCAGCGAGGGCTGGGAAATCCACCCGGACCTGGAGCCCCTGCGCAAGTACCCTGCGCTGGACAAGCCCGCATTCGGCTCGCTGGAGCTTGCGCGAATTCTGCAGGAGACAAACGCTGCGGTTCCTGTCCGTTCCGTGAACTTCGTCGGTCTTTGCACCGATTTCTGCGTCATCTCCAACGCGATGATCGCCAAGGCGGCCCTTCCTGAGGCAAGGATCGTCGTGGATGCCGCCTGCTGTGCCGGCGCTACCCCGCAAGGCCACCTGACGGCGCTGAGCGCGATGAAGACTTGCCAAATCTTTGTCCAGAACGAAACCCAATAACCCAATCCGAAGGGAGACCCCATGAGCCAGCCCGTTGTCATCCTTGACTTTGGCAGCCAGTACACCCAGCTTATCGCCCGGCGCGTTCGCCAGGCGCATGTCTTTTCGCGGGTTCTACCCTACAGCGCCAGCCTGGAAGAGATCAAAGCGCTGAGTCCGGCCGCAATAGTCCTGTCCGGAAGCCCCTCCGCCGTGACGACGAAGGACGCGCCGGCCTGCGATCCCGGCGTGTTCGCCCTGGGCATCCCGCTGCTGGGTGTTTGCTACGGCATGCAGCTGATGGCGCAGGCCCTGGGCGGCAGCGTTGAAAAGGCCTCAAAGCGGGAGTATGGCCTGCGCGCCGCTCTGCTGGATACGCAAGCGGAGCTTTTTCTCGGGCTGAAAGCTGAATGTGACTGCTGGATGAGCCACGCTTATCAGGTCGCTTCGCTGCCGCCTGGATTCACCGTCACCGCGAAGACGGAGACTTGCCCCATCGCCGCGATGGAAAATCCGGCAAAACGGCTCTATGGCGTGCAGTTTCACCCGGAAACCTCCCACAGCGAGCAGGGGATGGACATCATCAACCATTTTCTGCTGAACATCTGCGGCTGTGTCCAGGACTGGCGCATGGAAGGCTTCGCGGAGCAGGCGGTCAGGGAGATACGTGACACGGTCGGGAACGGCACGGTGCTGCTGGGCCTGTCAGGCGGGATTGACAGCGCGGTGGTGGCGGCATTGATATCCCGCGCCATTGGCAGCAGGCTGTACTGCGTGTTCGTTGACCACGGCTTTATGCGCAAGGGGGAGCCCCAGCTTGTCCGCGAGGTGTTTTCAGGCCACTTCCCCCTTCATCTGAGCGCTGTCGACGCTGCGGACCGTTTTTTATCAAAGCTTCACGGCGTGACCGATCCGGAGCAGAAACGGAAAATCATCGGCGCGGAGTTTGTCCAGGTGTTCCGCGAAGAAGCGGGAAAACTTGGCGCGCTGGACCATTTTGCCCAGGGCACCATCTATCCGGACGTGATCGAGTCCGGCGCCGCGCCCGGCAGCACGGTCATCAAGAGCCATCACAACGTGGGCGGGCTGCCTAAGGAACTCGGCTTTACCAGCCTGATTGAGCCGCTGCGTTTCCTGTTCAAGGACGAGGTGCGCGAGTTGGGCCGCGTACTGGGCCTGCCCCGCGGTATGACGGACCGCCAGCCCTTTCCGGGACCCGGCCTGGCCATCCGCACTCTGGGCGAGCTTACGCCGGGAAAAGTGGAAATCACCAGAGAAAGCGACGCCATCCTCAGGGAAGAATTCGCCCGCGCGCGACTTGAACAAGAGGTCAGCCAGTATTTCACTGTGAATACAGACCTTCGTTCCGTGGGCGTCATGGGGGACGAGCGCAGCTACGACACCGCCGTCGCCATCCGAGCCGTAACCACTGACGATTTCATGACCGCTGACTGGGCCCGCGTTCCTTATGAGACCCTAGCCCTTGTTTCACGCCGCATCGTCAACGAGGTCCACGGTGTCAACCGTGTACTGCTGGACATCACCACCAAGCCCCCGGCGAGCATCGAGTGGGAGTAACGCCCGCTGCATCCATGGAGGCGGGGCGCTTTATCGCCCGCGGGGTGCTCATTTTTGGCGCGTCAGTCTCGGGAACGACGACCCTTGGGATCGAACTGGCACGGGTGTTGAACTATGCGCATTTTGACGCGGATGATTATTATTGGCAGGAATCGGAAATTCCCTATACCAACAAGCGCCCGGTTGAAGAGCGCATATCGATGCTTCTGGATGCGATTCATCAAAGCCGGGGCTTTGTCCTGTCCGGCTCGATTTGCGGATGGGATGATCCTCTGCTGCCATTCTTTGATTTGGCTATCTTTTTGACAGTGCCGACGGAGACCCGTATGAGACGACTGAAGCAGCGCGAGTCGGAGCATTATGGCAGCCGTATACTTGAAGGCGGCGAACTATACGGGCATCATCAATGGTTCATGAAATGGGCTTCAGCATACGATACGGCCGGGACAGAGCAGCGAAGCCGCGCGCTGCACGAGGAATGGGTCAGGAAGCTTGATTGCCCTTTACTGCGGGTGGACGGGACGCAGGATGCTACTCTGACTGCCCGGCGCATTGCTGACTGGTATTGCCTGAACGCCTGAAAAGCGATGATGGTGTAATAAGCGGGCTTGAGTCATATCTTATCGCATCGCCCGGCTTGATGGGCAAATTCAGGCCGTCTCTGTGATCATCCTGCAATGCGCTCTTTCACGATCTGGACAAATTCCAAGGGATGCAGGATGAACCTGTCCGGATCCTGGCTCATCAGGTCCTCCCGGCTCTGGAAACCCCATCCCGCGGCGACGGCGTACAGACCTGTCGCTTTCGCGCACTGCATGTCCATCACTGTGTCGCCAAGGTAGGTTCCGCTGTCAGGGCGGAGCCCAAGCTCCTCCATCAGGCTGTTCAGCGCTGTTGGGTACGGCTTGAGCGGCACGTCCGGCAGGCTGCCCAGGACGGCGGAAAAAGTTAAGCCGGGGAAATAATGGCGGATGACTTCTTTGGTCTCAGGGTCGTCCTTGTTGCTGTAGACGACCATCGTTACCTGGAGCGCTTCCAGGGCTTGGAGCATTTCCACAACGCCGTCATAGGGTTTTGTCATCACCCTGCTGTTCTTGGAATACTCGTTCAGGTACTGGGGGTAGACCGTATCAAGCAGCTCATCGCGGCCCGCCAGGGCGCGCAGGGCCAGCAGGCGCGCGCCGTTGCCGGTAAAACGTTTGTAACTGTCCTCGGGGTGCTGCGGCAGGCCGTGCCAGAAGAGCACGCGGTTCATCGCCCCCGCGATGTCCGGCAGCGTGTTGAGCAGGGTGCCGTCCAGGTCAAAAACAGCAAAATTCCGCATAAATCCTCCTGAAGTCATTGTAGCAAAGGGTTTTGGCCTTATCAAGGCTGCCTGCGTCGTTTGACAGCCCGCTCCGGCTGACCGTATACTGCCTGCATTAAAAGGCGGGAGGGCTTATGAAGGCGAGGAAACCGGTATTCCTCCGTTCCTGGATGGTGTTGCTAACGGCGTTTCTGATGCTTTCAGTGATCGTTTTCCTCGCGGTCCAGATCAGGAACACGCGGCAGGAATATGAGCAACTGGTTTCGCTCACGCCCGAGCCCACCATCGCGCCGCCCCCGCTGGAATACAGGCCGGTCGAAGCGCTTCTGCGCGTGGGGTCCATCGGCCCTGAAGTCATCCAGCTGCAGAACCGGCTGAAAGAACTGGGATTCTATGACGGCGAGGTCGACGGGAAGTATTTCGCCGGGACAGAAACTGCCGTGCTTGCCTTTCAAACACAGCATGGGCTTGACGCCGACGGAATGGCGGGTGCGCAGACCCTGGAAAAGCTGTACAGCACCGAAGCGCAGCACAGATCAGACACTGTCCCGTCCCCGCAGCCTGGGGCTGCACCGGAGTCCCTGCAGGATGCCCCTGAAGGGGTATACACCAGCCCGGTCCCCGGTCCCGACGGGGATTGACCATCCTGCAGGAGAGCC
>CAZJCB010000084.1:3907-9193 GCA_964544245.1 uncultured Christensenella sp. | reverse complement strand
AGGAAGTAGCGCGGCGCGCCCCGCAGCCACCGGCCGATCTCCAGGACGTCCTCCCGGGTGTGGAACTCCCGGACCAGCGTGGTGCGGAACTCGAAGGGGATCCGCTCCCGCATCAGCAGTTCCGCGCTCTGGACCACCGCGTCCAGGTCCAGCCCGGGCAGGCCCGCCGTTTCGGGATACTTCGCCAGGGTGTTCTTGACGTCCATCGCGGCGTAGTCCAGCAGCCCTTCGTCCATCAGCCGGCCCAGCAGGTCCGGGTTGCTGCCGTTGGTGTCCAGCTTGACCGCGTAGCCCAGGGCCTTGACCTGCCTGAGGAAGTTCCTCAGGTCCCGCTGCAGCAGGGGCTCCCCGCCGCTGACGCACACCCCGTCCAGCATCCCGGCGCGCTTTTTGAGGAAGGCGAGCACGTCCTCCTCCGGGATCTCCCCCCGCGCCCGCTCCGGCAGCACCAGCGCCGGGTTGTGGCAGAAGGGGCAGCGGAAGCTGCATCCGGGGGTAAACACTGTACAGGCTACTTTTCCGGGGTAATCCAGAAGGGTCAGTTTTTGAAGGCCGGCAATGCGCATCTCGTTCCAGTCCCTTATGTCGTTCACCCGTCTGGCACCTATAGTACAGCCAAGTGATGAGGAATACAATATATAGTATCATTTCCGGGCCGTCAAGCGGTCCGGCGAAGAAAAACATCGGAGAACATCAGAACGCCTGTATCTGCTTTCGGCCCCTTTTGCGTGAGCCGGCGCCGCCGGGCCCTGCGGGCGTGAGCAGCAGCGCGCTTTGGAGCAGCCGTCCGGGAGGACGGCAAAAACATCGGACGCACAGCGTTTGATTTGACATTTCCAGGGCCGGGGCATATAACTGAGGGCAATGCGGCTTGCCGACCTGCCGGCGCGCGGGAGCGTCAGGATACCCGGCGGAGCGAAGCAACTCCCGCCGCGCGCCCGGACAGGCCGGGCGCCCCGGGGCGGGACGAAACGAGAGACGGAATGGGGTAAACGTAAAATGACAAAGAATCAGAAGCTGCTTGACTGGGTCAGCGAGGTGCGGGAACTGTGCAGACCGGACCGCGTCCACTGGTGCGACGGCTCGCAGGCGGAATACCAGCGGGTGCTGGACGGGATGGCGGCGTCCGGCGCGGCGATCCGGTTGAACCAGGAAAAACGGCCGGGCTGCTACCTGTTCAGGAGCCACCCGTCCGACGTGGCGCGGGTCGAAGACAGGACTTTCATCGCCTCCCTGCGCGAGGAGGACGCGGGCCCGACCAACAACTGGGCCGACCCCGAAGAACTCCGGAAGACCATGCTGTCCCTCTATGACGGCTGCATGCGGGGGCGGACGATGTACGTCATCCCCTTCAGCATGGGGCCCGTGGGGTCGCCCGCGTCCAAAATCGGCGTGGAGATCACGGACAGCCCCTACGTCACGGTCAACATGCGCATCATGACCCGCATCGGCAAAAATGTCCTGGACGCGCTGGGCGACGGCGACTTCGTCAGATGCCTGCATTCCGTTGGCGTCCCGCTGGAAGAAGGGCAGAAGGACGAGCCCTGGCCCTGCGCCCCGATGGAGCAGAAATTCATCAGCCACTTCCCGGAGAGCCGGACCATCTGGTCCTACGGCTCAGGCTACGGCGGGAACGCCCTGCTGGGCAAAAAGTGCTTCGCGCTGCGCATCGCGTCCGTCCAGGCGAGGGACGAGGGCTGGCTGGCCGAGCACATGCTCATCCTGAGCCTGACGGACCCCGAGGGGAAAAAGATGTACGTCACCGGCGCCTTCCCCAGCGCCTGCGGGAAGACCAACCTGGCCATGCTCGTCCCCAGCCTGCCGGGCTGGAAGGCCGAGACCATCGGCGACGACATCGCCTGGATGCATTTCGGCAGGGACGGCAGGCTCTACGCCATCAACCCGGAGAACGGCTTCTTCGGCGTCGCGCCTGGCACCTCCATGCAGTCCAACCCCAACGCCATGAAGAGCATCCAAGGGAACACCATCTTCACCAACGTCGCGCTCACCGACGACGGGGACGTGTGGTGGGAAGGCATCGGCACCCCGCCGCCGGAGCACCTGATCGACTGGCAGGGAAAAGACTGGCAGCCCGGCTGCGGCCGGCCGGCCGCGCACCCCAACGCCCGCTATACCGCGCCGGCCAGCCAGTGCCCCTCCATCGCGCCGGAATGGGAGGCCCCCGAGGGGGTGCCCGTCTCCGCCATCCTGGTCGGCGGCCGCCGCCCCGGCACCATCCCCCTGGTCTATGAAAGCTTCGACTGGGAGCACGGCGTGTTCATGGGGCTCATCATGGGGTCTGAGATCACCGCGGCGACGATTTCCGACAGCATCGGGAAGGTGCGGCGGGACCCCTTCGCCATGCTGCCCTTCATCGGCTACCATGTGTGCGACTACCTGCGGCACTGGCTGGACCTGGGCGCGAAGGCGGACAAGGCGAAACTCCCCCGCATCTTCAACGTGAACTGGTTCCGCAAAAGCGATTCAGGCGCCTGGCTGTGGCCCGGCTTCGGCGAGAACGTCCGGGTGCTCAAATGGGTGTTCGAGCGGGTCCAGGGGACCGCCCTGGCCCGGGAAACGGAAATCGGCCTCCTCCCCGCGCCCGGGGCGATCGACCGGACGGGCCTGATGGGCGTGACGGACGCGGACATGGACACGCTGCTGCGAGCGGACAGGGAAGAATGGCTGCGCGAAGCGGAACTGATCAAGGCGCACGTCGACCGCTACGGGCCGACGATGCCGGATGAACTGAGGCAACAGCTGGACAAGCTGCTGTCCCGCCTGAACGCCGGCGCCTGAGCATCATCCTGACCATCCGAAAGGATGGAGGTACCTCAGGGGATTCCATCCCCCGGTTCCGCAAGCTCAGTCGTCGTGGAACTTCGTGCCCGGAGGGCACTCGTCCCGCTCGCTTCGCGTGACTCCTCCGCCTGCCTGCATCCGCCACTGGCGGCGGCAGGCTCCGTCCCCCCGGCAAGGGACTTCGTCCCTTGACCCGGAATGACTCGGCGGATTCTCGGATTTCGAAACCTATTCAAGGCAACAGATAAAGCAGCGAAGCGGCGCCCTGGCGGGCGCCGCTTCCTTTTACCGGTGCGGGTTGTTCCTATGCACGGTCCTGAACGTAGAGCACGCGCACCTCGTCCTTTTCCCGCGCCGGGGCCTGGACGGGGGCGGGGGGCGCGTTGCGCGCGCGCAGGAACTTCTCCGCGACCTGCGGGAACAGGGCGTAGCTGAGAACGTCCTCCCCGCTCCTGGCGAATTCGCGGCTCTCTTCCCTGAGTTTTTCCAGTTCCGGCCCGATCATGTCCGCCGGGCGCACGGTGATGGGCTCTTCCCCGCCCAGCGCAAGGCGCTGGACCTCCGGGTTGACCGTGCCCGGCAGCTTGCCGTATTCGCCCCGCAGCAGGGCCTTGGACTCCTTGGTGAAGGAGCGGTACCTCTCCCCCTGCAGGACGTTGAACACCGCCTGGGTGCCCACGATCTGGCTGGTGGGGGTGACCAGGGGCGGATAGCCGAAGTCGGCGCGGACCGCCGGTACCTCGGCGAGCACCTGCTCGTATTTGTCCATCGCGTTGGCGCCCTTCAGCTGGGAGAGCAGGTTGGACAGCATCCCGCCCGGCACCTGGTAGATCAGCGCGTTGACGTCGGGCCGCAGGACCTGTCCGGGCACCAGGAAGCCTTCCTTCTCCAGCCGCTCGGCCGACTTCATGAAGTGCCCCGCGGCCTGGGTGAGCTTCACCAGGTCCAGGCCGGTATCCCGCGGGGTCCCCTGCAGCGCGGCCACGAGGGATTCCGTCGCCGGCTGCGAAGTCCCGCTGCCAAAGGGAGACAGCGCGCAGTCGACGATGTCCACGCCGGCGCGGGCGGCTTCCATGTAGTTCTCGGTGCCGACCCCCGCGGTGTTGTGGGTGTGCAGGTGGATGGGCACGCGGACCTTCTTTTTCAGTTCCCCCACCAGGCTGGCGGCGGCGGCGGGCAGCAGGAGGCCCGCCATGTCCTTGATGCAGATGGTGTCCGCGCCGTCCTCCTCCATCTGGCGGGCCAGGGAGACGAAGTAGGCCTCGTCGTGCACGGGGCTGGTGGTGTAGCAGATGGCCGCCTCGCAGTGGCCGCCGTACTTTTTGATGCTGCGGATGGCGGTCTCCAGGTTCCTCAGGTCGTTGAGCGCGTCGAACACGCGGATGATGTCGATGCCGTTGCTGATGGACAGGCGGACGAACTCGTCCACCACGTCGTCGGCGTAGTGCTTGTAGCCCAGGAGGTTCTGCCCGCGCAGCAGCATCTGCAGTTTCGTGTTGGGCAGCGCTTTGCGCAGGGCGCGCAGGCGCTCCCAGGGGTCTTCGTTCAGGAAGCGCAGGCAGGTGTCAAACGTCGCCCCGCCCCAGCACTCGATGGACCAATAGCCGATGCTGTCCAGGATGCCCGCGGCGGGCAGCATCTCCTCCGTGCGCATGCGGGTCGCCGCCAGCGACTGGTGCGCGTCGCGCAGGATGGTCTCCGTGACCAGCAGCCTCTTGTTCTCCAATACATTCCCTCCTAAGGCGGGCAGCGCGGTCAGCACGCCCGCTGTGATGGCGGAGCCTCCGGCATCGTCCCTACTGGAGCGTGCACAGCACGGCGCCTGACTCCACGGTCATGCCGCCGCGCACGTTCACGGAGGCCACCGTCCCGTCCCGCGGGGAGATGATCTCGTTTTCCATCTTCATGGCCTCCAGGATCAACAGAACCTGGCCTTTTTTGACCGGGCTGCCGTTCTGGACGCTGACGGAGAGGATGTTCCCGGGCATGGGGCTCAGGATGGCCTCCCCGCCCGCCGCCGGAACAGCGCGTTCAGGCTTTTTCACAGGCGATGCCGCCTGCTCAGGCTTCTTCTCGGGCGCGGCTTCCTGCTGCTTTGGCTTGGTTTCGGACGCGTCCAGCGGCTCCACGCCGACCTCGTATTCCTGCCCGTCCACGATCACCCTGTACATTTTCATGCCTGTCCCCTCCTCTTGAATGAAACGATCCTAAACCCCGGGACATCCGCCCCCTCGGCCTCGGCGAGCGCCGCGGCGACAGCCGCCAGGACCTTCTTCCTGTCCGGCCACGCTGTCTCCTCGGCGGCCAATGCCGTCTCCCGGGCAAACGCGGCCGGAACCGGGAGAGGGCCGTCCTGCCCGTGTTGTGAAACCGGCAGGCGCGTCCTGACAGACAGCAGCACCAGGAGGCTCAAGCCCGAAAATACGGTTCCCGCCACCAGCAGGACCACCATCCACCATGGCGTGTCGTAACCCAATCCGCTCA